>CALRJJ020000244.1:0-7334 GCA_943367505.1 Flavobacterium psychrophilum
TTTCAGCAGAATACTATTCCCGTAGAATTTATTCCTTATCCCGAGCAGAAGAGCGGTGGTGCAGATCAGAAAGAAAGAGAACAAGCCAGCCTTACGCACCTTTCTATGCTAATTGAAAACAATCCAGAGCAATTCGCCGCACTGATCATTGAACCCCTGGTGCAAGGGGCGGCAGGAATGAGAATGTGCTCCATTGCCTTTTTGCAAGCGGTTGAGAAGATCTGCAAGAAGGCAGGCATACTTCTGATCTATGATGAAGTAATGACCGGTTTTGGTCGCACTGGCGACTGGTTCGCAGCCACGAGATCACAAACCACACCTGACATCATCTGCCTATCAAAAGGCATAACTGGCGGTTTCCTTCCCTTGGCGGCAACTGTCACCACCGATGAAGTTTACGGTTCATTTCTCTCTTACGAGCCTAGACAGATGTTTGCACACGGGCACTCCTATACAGCTAATCCTCTAGCCTGTGCCGCAGCATGTGCATCACTCGATCTTCTAGAAGAGAACACAAGTAAATTTCAGAGGCTAGGCCTTCTCCATCAATACTTGATGGACATTCATTGGCGTGACAATCCAGCCTTAATCAATCACAGAATCTGCGGCACCATTGCCGCTGTCGATTTGAAAGGCCAGGGTGAAGATAGCTATTTCAACAGCATAGCCGGACAATTGAGAGAGAAATTTCTTCAAGAAGGACTACTGGTAAGACCTCTGGGTAAAGTCATTTATTTGATGCCACCATATTGCATTGATGACTCTACCCTAGAGAAAGCCTACAAAACTATCGCCAAAGTAATAAGTAGCGTGTAGACAGGTTAATGAGGAAGTTTAAATTGCAAACTATAGAACAGACTTGGACCGAGCAAAAACTTACAGAACTGTTTGATGCGCCTCTGCTTCAGCTGGTACAACAAGCAAGCTTGGTTCACACAGAGCACCACAGCTTAGAGCAAGTTCAACGGTGCACACTGTTATCGGTGAAGACTGGTGGCTGTGTAGAAGACTGTTCTTACTGCCCACAATCAGCCAGATACCAAACTGGCGTTGACAATATGGCAATGCTAGAGCTTGATGAAGTGGTAGAAACGGCCAAGCAAGCGAAAGAAGCGGGGAGCACACGTTTTTGCATGGGTGCTGCCTGGAGACAAGTTGAAGATGGCGCCGAGTTTGATCAGATACTTAAGATGGTTAGTGCCGTCAAAGAACTCGATATGGAAGCATGTTGCACCCTCGGGATGCTTTCTCGTTCACAGGCAAAGCGCCTCAAGGAGGCTGGTCTAACTGCATATAATCACAACCTAGATACCTCCCCTGAGTTCTACGGGGACGTTATTTCTACTCGCATTTATCAAGATAGGCTAGAGACAATTGGCAATGTCAGAGACGCTGGTATTACTGTCTGCTGCGGCGGAATTATTGGCATGGGAGAGACTGCTCAAGACCGAATTGGTTTGCTATTACAACTAAGCAACATGAACCCCCAACCAGAATCAGTGCCAATAAACATGTTAGTGCCCATTGCTGGCACACCGCTTGAAGACAGACCAGCAGTAGATGTTTTTGACTTGGTGAGAATGATAGCGGTGGCCCGAATTACCATGCCAAAATCAAGAGTGCGCTTATCGGCTGGCCGTATAAACCTAAGCCCAGAAGGTCAGGCTCTCTGCTTCTTGGCTGGTGCTAATTCAATATTTTCGGGTGATAAATTGCTGACTACAGCAAACAATAAAATCTCAGAAGATGAAAAACTAATTGCCGACTTAGGTATGAAGTTCTCGAACTAAGTTTGCGCCGATTCTTCCTAGCGGTTACTGAACAGGCTAATTTTTAATACTACCTTTTATTCTTAGCTGTTATTGCTAGCAGAGCTAGCAGCGGGGCAAATCGAGCGGCTAATACGCGCTGCTAGCTCTCAAGGAACTCTAAGCCAATTTTTGAACGCTGCCTTTCGGCTGAAAGCAGCGTTCAGCATAGCTTGGCTGAAGAAGCTAATTGACTTAATAGCTAAATTTATGCCAAGTATAAACTCATATCACTTTCATCGCTGCACTAAACCGAATAAATAGTTTAACCCAATCTACCACTATCTAAGAACTCTCCAAGTGCACCTTCTTGCGTGCACTGCTCAAAGACAGAGGTGTTCTGACTCGACTATTTATGTCTGATTCTTACTGAGTATCGGTGTGACTCGGCTGGCAAGAATGAAGTGATATTTGATCAAAACACTCAAAAAAAACTGTGCGAGAGCTATGAAAAACATCCCTTATCTCGTTGTCTGTCTGAACCCAAGCAAAGCATCTACATCGAGAGCATCTGCGACCACACCAAGCTCAACAGTAACTGGCTTCGGTTTCGAGCATTATGTCCGCTACGGCGCTGAGAATATCAGAACCTTAGAAGACGTAAGAACGCTAACTGGGGAATTTTTACAGCGCAACCTTGTTTTGTGCAACATCATTCCCCTCGGAGGTGCCCACTCTTCCGCTACCGGCGAGAGAGCGAAAGAAGCAGCTGTTAACTGGAGCATTCCAGGAACCAAACCGGGATGCATGAGCTATGACACAAGCTTAGTTGAACTTGACGAAAGCGGTCGGCTCGATGAAGATTCCATCTCACATTTACGCACAAAGGTGAGCAAAGGCAAGAACGTCCTTCTGGAAGAAGTCGCTATTTTGTGCGTGGTTTTCCTTCCACTTGTTCCCCAAAGCACGATTGACGCAGATTAGTAAGTCTGGCTAAAGATCTGGTATCGGGCGAACGACTGAATCTAACCTTTATCGAAAAACAACCTACAGCTTATGACAACATTAGTTTCGGTAATCATCGGCACTGCCTTACTGGGCGCCGCTGCCCTCTACCCGAAATGGGCCCATTTACTTACAAGTAAGGGCGCACTGGGCCGGCTCGGAATTGAAACGTCGGTAGCACCAGTGGCGCTCTTCGTGCTTTTCATTCTGGGAGAATTTCTTCTCCTAAGCGCCTCAATATGGGCGTTACTTGGTGTCAACGGCATTGCCTTAGCGTTGATACGTGCAAGCTTGCCTAAGCAAAAGCCCTAGAGAGAAGCATTGCCAATTCGCAAGCAGCGGCATGCCAATTGTCCTTCTTCAGTTTATCTATACAGTGCAAAAAAATGCTTACAACAAAAGAAGAAGCTCCTTCTAGTACACATTCCATTGAGATTGTCTCCCCAGCCCCAGCTCAGCAGTACAACCAGTATTTCAACGCTGGTTCTGCAATATGGCCCCTGCTGATACTTCTAGTGGTAGGTTTCGTTTGGCGCAAGACGTCCGCAAAAGAGGATTTAAAGGCAGTTCCTCAAATCACTGCGGACGCTCCAAATGCGCTGGTGGTAGTAGACATGCAGTCATACTTCAGCGCGGCGAATAATCCTGACACGATTGCAGCCGTCGAAGATGAGATTCGGCAGGCTATTCAAAAGGGGCACTTCATCGTCATTTTGGAGTACCTCGATTGCGGACGGACTATAGGCTCATTGATGAAGGAGCTTGAAGGATATAGCGACTACAAAGTGGTTACTAAAAGCCGCGATGATGGTTCTGAAGAAGTGAAGAAAGCTTGCGACGTTAGACGTCTAGCCCCGGCTAACATCAGCGTAGTCGGAGTCAATACCGGCGCCTGCGTTAGGCGCACTGTGGAAGGTCTATGTCGCAAATATCCGGCTAGCTTAGTGTCCGTGATTGCCAAGGCCTGCAACACGGAAGGCAGCTATAACTGGTCAAACTTTCCCTCCTTTAGAAACGTTGTTGTGCAGCATTGAGTCATTAACCAGACGGTCCAGGCTCTGCTCCTAAAGGCAAGTTAGACAGCTAAGTTTTAGCCGTCTAACTTGTCTCTTGAAAAGACTATTCACACAACCATTAACAACTAAGAATATGGCACCACAACTAGCTAGACTGCGGCAATTTGGTCTCAACAAGATTCAAATTGAACAATAGGTCCTGACGTCGCGGACACAAAATAAAAGGCGTCGTCCGATGATGAATAACAAGCATTAATCGGCGTTCCGGTACAAGAACCCGGATAGTTCAAAGTTCAGGAAAGAAAAATATCAGGAGGCCAAAATGATCAAAATCGAACAATGCCGGATTAAAGACGGCCATAAAACACTCATGCCACCCAAGCAACGAACCAGCTTGGAGGCGCTGAGCCATATGCTGGAATACGAGTTCGGCTACGGCGGAACGGCTCACGAAGTGACTGAAACTTCTGTCACGGTAGCAACAGCAATAGCAGGCTGCGTGGATACCACAAAGTTTACCGGCAACGAAGAGGAGATGGCATCGCTAATTTTGGCAGCGAAACTCCTAGAAGCCTCCATGCAAATTGACTCAAGCAATGCGGATACAACAGAAACACAGCTAGTCGAAGAGCCTGAGGCTATCACACATCAGCATCTCTTCATTATGAAGAATCTGCGAAAGATTTTGGTCGGCCAAAAGCGATTGAAAATCATAATGATGCTTGCCCAGGGAGTTGAAGATGAAGCTAGCATCAAGGCCGGAATCATGCTCAATATGGAAGACCTGGCGGCGGCCCTGCAACTGTTTGAGGACAAAACAACAACTTTCGACACTCTCCTGGGCCAACTGTAAAGTCCCTGGCCAAGACCTTTAACACTACTCGAGAAAATGCTTACACAAAAAAACGCAGAAGAGACAGCAAGTCTCTCACCTGATGATCGGACAGTGCTTGTGGTGGTGGACATGCAGGATTATTTTGCAGCCTCAATGCACCCCGCCACAATTGCTGCCGTCAAAGAAGAAATTCGGCTGGCTGTCCAAAACGGTGACTTCATCGTCGTTTTGGAGTGCGACGGCTGCGCGCCCACCCAAAAAGAACTGATGGCTGAACTTAGTGGATACAACCATTACTCAGTAATGGTCAAACGATTCGCCGATGGTTCTGCAGAAGTGCTCAAAGCCTGCCAGGACAAAGGCATGGTGCCGGTAGAGTTCAAGGTGGTCGGTGTCAATAGCGATTGCTGTGTCTCAGCCACAGTTGCAAATCTCAGTCACAAAGTTCCCCAAAGTCAGATCGTCGTCATTGCAAAGGCTTGCAATACCTTTGGCAATCGAAATAACTGGAGATACTTCCCTATAGCCCCAAACATTGTGGTGCAGCAGGAAGCATAAGGCCCAGAAAACGTTTAGCGACTAAGCATTTCTTTCGACCAAGAAAATCAAGTTAAACAATTAAGCAGGAATTCAAATAAATGAAAATCCCAAGTCTCACTCGTAAGGGTTGGTCCTATGCAATTGGCTTTGTGCTGCTTTCAGCTCTTTTGGTGCACCTCGTCTATGGTGACACTCTCTTCGGCAACGCCGTAAATCCCTCAGGGCGCGTTGCCGCAGCAGCCCCGCAGTTTCCCTCAAAATTCTACGTAAGGCACGTGGCAATATCGACATTGACCCACCGGTTCAACATCCAAGCCGATGGCGCTCCAAACTTGGGCCGCATCGACGAACAGTTCCTCAACTGGGGAAAGAAATTCCGGTTTCTCAACTCCACTGGCGATGAAATTTTCGTGGCGCACCAGCAGCCCTTCGCCCTAGGCACCACCATCGATTTGTTTGATGGCAAAGGGGCCAAAATTGGGACCATACAAAAGCAGATCGTCCAATCGCTCTTCAAGAAGGTGACCTTTTATAAGCTCCTAGGGCCTGATGGCAGTGCCTTAGGTGAGTCAGCAAAGCTCGACTTGTTTGTGACCAGCTTCTACATTCGCGATCGCAATAACAATCTGCTCATGACAATCAGTCGGCCCTGGATAAACTGGCCAACGGACCGCTGGGATGTCACAATCCACGAGAGCAGCATCAACCCTGCGTTTGCTGCAACTATCGCAGTATATAAGTCTGCAGCTGACGCTCAGTAGTTTTGCCATCCATATTTCTGCCTAAAAATATCTACGAAGTCGAACAATGAAAATTCGCGTTCGCGTTCAGTCGGTAGTTACGTTTTGCTGCGGCTACCTGCTTCTACTATCTTGTCTTGCGGTGTTTCCCACTCCGTACATTGGTGTGGGTCTGAGTCTGTTGATTGAAAGCATAGCTGCGGGTTACTACCTGCACGTAATGCAGGTCGAGATTCATGAAACACCAGCGATGAGCCTTGCACAATGGCCAATTCTTGATATCAAAGGTTTAAGCCGACTCCTGCGCTTAGGAATGTTCACTAACGTGATTCAATTTGCCTATGCAGCCATGGCCATCGCCTTTTGTCTGCCGCTGTTTCTCGTAATCTGTTTGACAGTTCACCTTGCTAAAGCTCAGGCAAACTTTTCTGACCTCACGCAACTCTTCGCAGCGGCAGCAGTTCTCACTCTGCCATTTTCTCTTTGGATGATAATTGTCATGGCTCCAGTGGCCTTGGCCAGATATGCCCATAGCGGAATAATCAAGGACGCTTTCGATTTCGAGAGTATAGCCAGAAGTATAGTTTGGAGTTCGGGCCTAATTAAAGGCTCCGCCACTATTTACTTTGCAGCAATACTGCTAAACAGTACGCTCATGACTGTCTGTCCTCGATTGATGAACATTGTGGAGCCGCTCGTCGAGTTCACCTCAATGGCTTTCGTCTGCCGCCTCACGGCCAGGTGGTATCGTCAAGTTACCCAAGATGAAATGGCGTTAGAAGTGGCAGACAAAGCCTTGACCACCTAGCCTAAATCTAGAAAAAATCATGCACTGTAAAAAAACAATATCGACGATCTTGCCGTCTGGTGAAAAAATAGAACCGGGCTCTTCGGCTCTTGACGTGCGGCAGAATAGTTACCCGAACTGCCACGCCATCTCGTCCTATCGAGAAGTTCTTGAACATCCCAGTATGCCGCGCCCTGAGGCTGTGAGTAGTGACGACAAGTTGTATGTTCAACTTCCTGGCTATAGGGACATTCTCGTATATAGCTCCATTCCTGATTCTGCTGTCGCTAAGACTAAAGATCTATACGCTCTCTTGGTTCTGAAAGCTCTCGATGACGCTAAGCGAAAAGAATATCCAAACCTGGTTGGCGCTCCACCCGCTGTCGATCTGATGTATTTGACTGGCCTGAAAGCAACTAGTTCAAATAGACGGGCTGTCGACGACAGACCTCCGAGTGAGACACTAATGATCTCAGATGCAAGCGTAGATGCACTGGTCGTGAGCACGGTGGAAAGACTTCCTTGGTGGACGAAATTGAAATCAAAGCATGCTTATGCAGTTGATTTGATTGATAAGGCCAAGCAAACTGTCAACCTTGTTGATACCGACGGTAGTCTGGTTACAGTTTCTTTTCTGGAGTTTGATCGTCAAGTAATTAACGT
>CALRJJ020000245.1:0-7303 GCA_943367505.1 Flavobacterium psychrophilum
AACGGCAAATTAGATGATTGGGCGATGGCTGAGAAATGAGCTAGCAAGCCCGCTTGGTTAGGCTTGTTATAGTAGGGCGCCACAACCAGTGCACCATCGGCGCCAAGACTTTCAGCCCGTTGCGTGGCCTTGATAGATTTGGCCGTAACATTAGTGCCAGTGCCCATAATTACTTTGACGCGCTTATTGGCAGCCGCAATAACAGCCTTGAGTAGAGCTTCTTTTTCATCTTCGTCGAGAGTGGGGCTCTCGCCAGTGGTGCCAGCAACAATTATAGAAGTCGTACCTGTTTTAATCAGGTGCTCAACCACAGTTTCCACTGCCTTAAAATCGATTTTTAGATGCTCGTCGAAAGGCGTCACCATTGCGGTGATCATTCTGCCAAAAAGTTTTCCATCCGTGCTAATCAATTTCATTTCCTCACTACTCTAAAATTGTCTCAAGGCCAATCTTCAGTTCGTTCAGTTGCATCACTGCTTTTAGAGACAGAGCAATACCACGCAAGAAACAATTAGTATTGAAGCTGTCGTGCCTGATGGTAAGCAGCTCACCGTCACTGCCGAAAATCACATCTTGGTGCGAAATCAAACCAGGCAAACGAAGTGAATGAACTCTGATGCCCGATGAATGTTCTGCACCTCTAACATGAGGCATTGACTCGTGTTCGGTTACTTCTTTAACGTTGAATTTCTTGCCACCACTGGCCATCTTATTGACAGTATGCACCGCTGTACCTGAGGGAGCATCAAGTTTTTTAGTGTGATGCATTTCAACAATCTCAGCATTGCCGTAATACTTAGAGGCTTGTTTAGCAAACTCCATCATCAAAACAGCTCCGATTGAAAAATTGGGCACAAGCAATGCGCCCATTTGTCGTTCAGAAGCGAGAACTGATAGTTCGGCAATTTGATCTTTACTCAGACCAGATGCCCCGATCACCGGGCGAATGCCATTCTCAAGGGCTTGTTTAGCACAAGCAAAAGAAGCATCAGCAACCATCAGAACGATAATGGCATCGGGATGAGTAAATTCAAGCAAATGATCAAAAGAGGAGCAAACAGGAATGCCTAACTGACTGCGATCTTCAGTAGCATCGGTAAACTCGCTAAGGTCACAGCCGACATATGGCGCTCCGGTGCGGCCAAAGGCTCCTACTAATTCAAAGGCACCATCTTTGAGAATAGGAGTAAGACTAGCTCTTCCCATGCGCCCGTTAATGCCAGCAACGGCAACTTTGATTCTGGCATCCGATTGATTTAACAAGTGCTATACCTCTTTAATCAAAAAAACTAAACCAAAATCTCATGACCTTCACTCAAACGGCCAGTAGAGCCAAACCCGCCCGCACCGCGCTCGGCGCTGTCTGATAGCTCTTCAACTTCAACAACTTCAACTTCAGGAACTGGAGTAACTAGAAGTTGAGCGATTCTTTCTCCAGGCTCGAAGGTATAGGGCTGTTGACCGTGATTAACAACCAAAACTTGTACTTCACCGCGGTAGTCACTATCAATGGTGCCGACACAATTGGTTAAGCTAATGCCTGCTTTATCAGCGAGGCCAGATCGAGGTCGAACTTGACCTTCGTAACCGCAGGGAATCTCAACGATTATGCCAATTGGAATGCGACAACGCTCACCGGGTTGAAGAGTTACAGCTTCAGCCAGAGCATTGGTCAAATCGAGACCAGCAGAGCCGGAAGTAGCGTACTTTGGCATAGCCTTACAATGGGGCAAACGCTTGACTTTGAGTGTTACTTTTCCTACTGGTCCAATCATCTTTCTACTTCCTCCAATCAACTTAGTTTCAATTGATAACTTTCTGCTAGTTCAGCCTTAGGCCCAACAACAACGAGAGACAACGACTCTTTCTTAAAGAGATCGTTGGCCAGAGCAATTACGGCTTCGTTTGTAATGTTTTCGATATCTTGACGCGCTTCGTCAAGAGGCACGATGCGGTTGTAGTGCACTAAATCTGACGCATTATTTGTGCTGCGGGCACTCATCGATTCTAAGTCCATCAACAAATCGCTGCGAAGCTGAGTCTTGGCTCGTTTTATCTCGGCAGCATTAAAGCCTTCGACTTTGACACGCTCTAGCTCACTGACGATCAGCTCTAGAACCTGTGAGGTATTCTCCGGTGTCATGGCCGCATAAATTCCAAACAGCCCACAATTACGGTAACAATGCTGCATGCTGGCCACTGTGTAGACTAAGCCACGACGTTCTCTAATTTCTTTGAAAAGACGAGAAGAAGCCGAAGCCGCCAAGCAAAGATCGAGCACTTGCAGAGCATCAATGCGCTTATCACTGTGACTCAAACTGGGCAAAGACAGCATCAGCTGTGCTTGTTCTACATCTTTGTTGCGAACAATATTGAATATGCGCGGCTGAGGAGTAGGTGGCTTAGGGCCGTTTCCTCTAGTCAACTTGCCTAATTTTTCAGTCAAATAGGCAATCGTGGCTTCTTCATCGAAATTGCCAGCAATAGAAATAACCATGCGCTCTGGGCGATAGAAGCGCTGATAGTGTTCAGTAATCATGGGCAGAGTAATACCGTTAACGGTATCAACGGTACCGATAATTGGATAGCTGTGAGCGTAACCCTGCCAGAGATTTAGATAAGTCAGTTCTTGGGCAACATCAGCAGAATCATCTTCGTACATCTGCATTTCATCGAGAATGACCTTTCTCTCTAAACGCAGGTCAGCGGCATCAAAGCGCGGCGCTGAAATCATGTCACAGATAATATCTAAAGCGACCGGCAAATGCTCACCGAGCACATGACCATATATTTTGGTTAGCTCTTTTGAAGTAGAGGCTCCCAGCATACCGCCGACATCCTCGATGTCTTCAGCTATCTGTTCAGCCGAACGCCGCTCAGTGCCTTTAAAAAGCATATGCTCAATGCAATGAGAAACACCATTGTTCAAGGCTGTTTCATAGGCCGAGCCAACTTCAATCCAGAGGTCTATGGCAGCTGAATAAACAGACTCCACGACCTCGGTCACTATTCTTGCCCCGTTCGGGAGAGAGGTAGTCCGAATCATCGTCTTCGCTTTATGGGAATGTCTATTCTAGCAGAATGGCCAAAAAACAAGAAAACCACCCGAACAAGTCGCGGCGGTTTTCTTGCTACTGTCTGACTGTCCGTTGCTGGACTCAGTATTTCACCGCGATTCAGTCAGTCCTTCACGCGATGCGGGCTCTCTGCTGTCGTTTCCGGAAGACGTCTCCCTGATGTTTCTACAGCGCCCCTCGGCTCAAAGTGGCCACTTCGCTTAGCCACTCACCGTATGTAACTAATCTATCAAGCCCAACTAATAAGCGTAAGTACCCCGTTTTTGATTTAAGGTTCAATGACCTCAGCCTGCACAGGCACGCAATCAGAGCCACTGGCGTTCATTGCGAATTACTAAGCAACTGGAATACAGACGGAGGGCCAATCAAGCGAAGCGATATCTAAGCTGACGCTATTCGACATCCAATAGGCGCCACTGATATATACAAGAGATGTCCCCGGAATAAAACTACCCTTTAGATCGTTTAGCAAAATGTACTCTGAAAAATCTTCCAGCAGTTGGTATTCGGCAATGCCTTCTTTTATAATGCCCAATGTGCCGACGTAGCTCAGCTGGTAGAGCAACGGTTTCGTAAACCGTAGGTCGAGGGTTCGAATCCCCTCGTCGGCTAATTTTTCAGGCGTCCTTCAACTAAAGGTTGCCCCATGTCAAGAAATAAAATAGCAGATCTCTTTGTCAAGTTGTACCTGTTGCTAGTTAAAGCTGGAGATTTGAGCCAGATTTTGCTGCTACTTTTCTTCCGCCTTAACTGGGGTTGGCAGTTCTTTGTCAACGGCAAAGGTAAGTTAATCAACCATCCCGACATCGTCGACTTCTTCACCAGCCTGCATCTGCCCTACCCCAATGAGACGGCTTGGTTTGTCGCCTGTGTGGAGTGTTTTGGCGGCCTATTGCTGATCGCAGGCCTGGCAGCCCGCCCGGTTGGTTTGATTCTGGCCACCAACATGACGGTGGCCTACCTCAGCGTTGAAGACGACCGCAAAACAGTCCTCAACTTCGCCAAGGAACAAGACCCATTTCTTCATGCAGACCCGTTCTTCTTCTTACTTACTGGTTTACTAGCCTTCTGCTTTGGCGCCGGACCAATTTCGCTAGATGGCCTAATCAAACGCATTAGAGAGAAACGAAGCGCCAAACAAGAGGCTACTGTTCAGGCCTAATCTAAGGTATGAAATAGCTCCAGACTTCCAGCAATTTGCCACACCTTCGACACAAGTGGAAGCTATCATAACTGACACTGAAGTTGTGCTGTTCCGCAACAGCGATTTTCTTGGAGCAACGTCTATGACGAATATGGCAAACCAGACAGATAATGGCAATCAGAGTGCTACTACTAGCAAAACGACTATCGAGGTAAACGATAGTCTTTTCTTGGGTATTATCAGTACTCAGAAAGCTTCTGAAAAATTCGTCGTCTCAATCAAAGACCTTTACCAAGAACTGAAAAGCGCTCCGACCAGAAGGGCAAATATTAGGCAGTAAGCACGACATTTCATTGCTAAGATTGTCGGGGTAAAAGTTACCCCAGAAGTGAAATGAAAACATCGCTGAATCCCCTGCTTTATCAGCTCAACACAAGGGTGTTGCTCACTGAAATTTCGCAAAGACTCGGGCGTACTGCCACCCTTGACGACATTCCTGACGAAGAATTGGACAGGCTAAAAAAACTGGGTTTCGACTGGGTTTGGCTCCTCAGCGTCTGGCAAACAGGAATAGCTGGCCAACAAATGTCTCGCAGTCATGAGCAATGGCTCAAAGATTTCAAGCAGACGCTTCCAGACCTAAAGAATGAAGACATCGTCGGCTCTGGATTCGCTATCTCCGACTACGCAGTGCACAAAGACTTAGGTGGTGCACCAGCTTTAGCACGGCTTCGTCAGCGCATGAAACAACGCGGGTTGAAGCTCTTACTCGACTTCGTTCCTAATCACACAGCCCTCGACCACCATTGGGTAGAAGAACATCCAGAGTATTTCGTCAGCGGCAGCGAAGAGGACATCTTAGGGGCCCCGCAAAATTTCACAAGAGTAAAGCGCAAGGCTGGCGAAATGATTCTTGCCCACGGCCGCGACCCTTACTTTGATGGTTGGGTGGATACATTACAACTAGACTACGGCAACCCCGCCACCCAAGAGGCGATGAAGGGTGAGTTAATCAGAATAGCTGAGCAATGCGATGCCGTGCGCTGTGACATGGCCATGCTGCTGTTACCAGAAGTGTTCGAACGTACCTGGGGTAGAACATGCCAGCCGTTCTGGAGTGATGCTACTGGCAGAGTTCGTGAACAATTCCCCAATTTTTGCTTCTTGGCAGAAGTCTACTGGGACCTTGAGTGGACACTGCAACAGCAAGGCTTTGACTACACTTACGACAAGCGACTATACGATCGTCTTCGCGCAGAGAATGCAGTACCGGTGCGGCAGCATTTAATGGCCGAATTAGATTATCAAAGTAAGATGGCGCGCTTTCTCGAAAACCACGACGAGCCACGCGCTGCAGCGACCTTTCCGCTAGATGTACATCAAGCAGCGGCGGTTATTACTTTCTTAGCACCGGGAATGCGTTTCTTTCATCAAGGACAATTTGAGGGCCGAGAGAAAAAGATCTCACCACATCTGGTGCGCTCCCCCAAAGAAGAAGTGAACCAGACACTTAAGCAATTCTACGACCGTCTACTCAAGGTGATACGCCAACCAGTTGTTCGAGAAGGTCAGTGGCAGTTGTTAGAGAGTTTGCCAGCCTGGGATGGCAACAGCTCTTCTAGTTCGTTTATCAACTTTGCCTGGCTTGGAAGCAATGGAGAAATGCTCCTCGTTGTAGTCAATTATTCAGCCTATTACAGTCAGTGTTATCTGCCTTTGCCCTTCGAAAATATGTCCGATAGCCAATGGCGTCTGCATGATCAGCTTGGTGAGGCAATCTACGATCGCGCTGGCAGTGCCCTGGTATCAGAAGGGCTGTATCTAGATGTACCACCATGGCAGACACACATTTTTTCTTTGACTAAGTTAAAAGGGAAAGCGAGTGATGAGGCTCTGGCCAAGGCCTAGTGAGCAATCATTCCAATGGATGCATCGGTACAAATTCCGCGCCGGATTTTTAAATCGACAGCTATCTCTGAACTCTTCCCAGCCAGGCAATCAAAACAAACAGAAGAGGTGCATGGATGACGACACTAATGATATTGAGCAGCTTGGAATTATCAAGCCCTTGTTGGCTGAGCAGCTGGCGATAGCGAAATAGACTTACCGGCAGTGCAATTGTGGCAATTAGAACCAATCCGAGAGAAACGATCTCAAGCCAATTAAGCGTTCTTGCGGTGTATTCCATAATAGACCAATAGTTACTGGACACAATGAGCAATCCAAGCTGCAGGCTGAGAACTTGCTTGTCTAATTCGGTCAAAACATCTTTGAAGATAGTCAATAAAGCAGCAAAAGCGGCTGCTGGCTTCACAACTTCCTTTAAAAGACAAAATACAATCACTGGTGTGATAGCAGCTAAGAAGACTAGAGCGAGAGTATAGCCAGACAGCGAGATTTGACTAGCGGCGCTAAGGTAGCAGTTATAGGTCGCGAAAAAGACAGCGGGTGCAAGCAGGACGAGTGGCACCAGCATATAAAATCGAAACTTTTGCGTTGGTGCTAGCATATAGGCCAGCAGAGCAGCAGGGATGGCGCCCAGACAGGCGCCAAAAGCGACCACAAAGAGCATAAGAAAAACATGCAATTGCGGTGGAATCAAAAGTTTAAAGCAAAAGGCAAACATTGCTAGTGGCAGGCCGGCGAAACAAGCTGCCAGACTGAAAACGATAAAGCATGCAGGAAGCAGCACTAGCCAACGGCAGATAGCCACAACTCTATCTTGAGGAATTTGAATTAGAGCAATATTGGAACTATCATCCTCCACTTGGCCAGCTCCTCAATGATCTAATCTGTGAACCAATCAGTGGAATTAACAGGGTAATAAACATTCAACTCTCAAGGGGCAATTCAAAGCGAAAGCGAGTGCCCTGGTTAAGCTGAGATTCAGCCCAGATTTTCCCACCATGCAATTCGACCAAAGCCTTACAAATAGCCAGGCCCAGGCCAGAACCACCCCTGGTGCGAGCAGTTTGATTGGGAGCCTGTTGAAAGCGATCGAATACGCTTTCTAGCATGTCTTGTGGCAAGCCTGCACCCTGATCTTCAACTGTTACAGTGACTGATTCTTTATTGATCTTGG
>CALRJJ020000246.1:0-7237 GCA_943367505.1 Flavobacterium psychrophilum
ATCTCGCAAAGAACAGTTGCCTTGCGGTTAGGAAACTGAGCTAGAAGAATTTCTCTGATATCGACACGACGGCGCCATCAAGATCGAGTAAGTCAGCGCGTTTTAATGCACTGACTTACCTCCACAACAATCTATCAAATTAACCTGAAAGAACTATGACTATTATTCCCACATGTTTAGACTCCGGCACATTCGGCGGAATTGCACCTGCAATAGCTGATCAAGTCTTCGGCGAAATTCATCCAAGACCAGAAAACGCTGGAGACATTTCCAGCGACAGTCTAGACAAAATCAGGCTTGCTGCGCTCCAGGCGCTCACGGAAGTTCATGCCGTTTATAGACGGGATATGTTGGTGCACCAACCGTATTCCTACGGCCTAATGGCAGGTGTCGATTACCTTAAGAATGTCCTTTCTGTGTATCCTCTGTTAGAGGGTATTTCTTTAGCCCATAGAGTCCTTACTGAGCGACTCGCAGAAGTAGACCACATTGAAGCCGCATTCCTCTCGCACGGCACCTATAGCAGTGAAACACGATTACTAGACCAGGATGAAAATCCTGTTACAGACGGAGAAGCTTACGTCTGGGGCTGTCGCGAGGGGCTCGTCTACGCTATTAAGCTTTGCCAGACTATATCGGGAATCCCCAAGCCAATTGGGAGCAGCTATCTTTCTCTCGATTCTATACTGCAGTGCTTTGGCGCTTTTGCCAGTGACCAAAAGCACTTCGTACAGAAAGAGCTACCACGACTGCAAAAGCGCTACGCTGAGCGCCCGAGCTTCTATGCCGTCGATATACTCGTCCATGGATGGAGCAATGCCGATGATTTCATTGAAACTCACAGACTGCCTCGCTTTGACAGCCGAGAGGGAGAGCAAGACCTCCAGAGCAAACTCTCGCTTGTTGAGCGGGATGCAATAACAAATTTTGTGGAGGCATTGAGAAGCCAACCAATGGCCTTTCACACGTTCAAACTGGGCTTTGGACGCGCAGCTCTTAGACCTTTATCCAAGAACCGAGTATTCGTGAAAGACTTTCCCGCGAAGGATGTTCCAATCGACGACATGGTCGAAATTCTGCGTCTTCACAACCAAGCAGGTAAAACCTCAAGTCCCAAAACCTGGCTCTTGCAGGCAACATCCACCTAGCTGACCAAATGCAATCGTCCTAATATCTGTTCGTGAGGAAGTGAATGCCGCCAAAAATGCTTTGGATTCGCAGAACCCGGATCAGTTCTTATCATTTTATGAGCTTACTAAGCGCCTTGGCTGTAGTAATGCGGCTCAGCGGGCTAGCCGGTGCCGCCGAATACGGTCTGCAGGTGTCAATATGGCTGGCATTTTTACTCTATCTGATCGGCTATGTGCATCTTGCCCATCCACTTCCGAACTGGTGGAAGCACCATTTTGCCGACATAATGGTGGCAATCTCGTGGAATCCACTGTTTCTCTACTTTGGTTTTCAACATCCAAGTTCGGCACTGCCAACAATGTTCCAACTAGTGGGCGTGATAGCCCATGGAATGATAGCCTCGCGGGCGGTGCGTTACCGCTGGGGAAAACATCCTTTTATCGCCAGTGCAACCGGACTGCTAGCGGTGTTGTTCTTGGGAGCATCCTTACTGCGACTGGTCGAGCCCTCAACTTTTAGCAGCTTCTGGGTCGCTCTCTGGTTTGCCTATGAAACCGTAACCACCCTTGGCTACGGCGAATTCGTTCCCCACACCGCAGTCGGCTATATCGTGGCTGCCATTCTGTCTCTTCTCGGCACCGGACTGGTTGCCGCTCTGACTGGCTACCTAGGCGCCTATGTAATCGCCAGTGTGCACTGGAATCCAACTCGTAGAAATTTTTCAAACGAGCCAATAGCACCAGATAATTCTGAGATTCTTGCAGCCATCAAAGCACTTGCAATACAAGTTGCGGCACTGGAAGAAAAGTTGGACCAGCTCAACAATCAACAACAAAAATAAAATCTCGGTACTAAATCATATGAACAACAGAACCAGCAATCACGGACAGGATGAGTCAATCAGTAGTGAATGTAAAAGGGTCTTTGAAAACGACCCGGAATTTGGACAATGGCTTAAAGCCTACATCAAGAATTACCCTTCCACCTACATCCGCTGTGGTTGGGGCTTGGAGTACTGGCTGGTTCCGCTGTCTAACATGGCAGAGGCCAGTGAGGCAATCGCAGGTACTCGACCAAATGAATTTTGCTCTCTGTGCTATAAGCCAGAGAGTAGCAATGATTACTTCAGCGTTTTGGTGATTGGAGCTCAACCGTCTCCGCTAGTGGCTAAATTGCGGTCGCTCTTAGCCAACGGCTCGTCAGTTTTACTCTCGCTAGGACTCTCTCTATCAGACTTCAAGTTTAAATGGGGAATAAAGACCTGTCCAAACTGTTTCAGTAAGCACCTTTCTCCCTTCACAATTGAGTCTGATGATGAGCTGCCTCATCACTACTGCAGCGGCTGCAACACAATCTGGCCCCCTCGCAAGCCTTAGTCTCTTGCACATGGCACCTCAGCGAATTCAGTAACTGGTTCTGAGGCTCAATAAGCGGTCCGTCTTATTTCCCGAAAAAGATAGCTGCTTTTTACCTGCTCTCACTTCTAACAACAACGGGCCCTTGCCCGTTTTTTTCCAGAATTTATTAACAGACCGGTCTAATAACAAAATGCAATAAAAAACTACCTTATGGCTTTTTCAATTCAAATTGATTTAGTCACTTATTCACAGAGACTGAAAGCAACAGTTTGCTACCATTTGAAAGCGCATCACAAACTATGACACAGAGGAGAGTCATGCTTCCATCAAGAGTCTTTGTTACTGGCACTGATACCAATATAGGCAAGACAGTCGTAGCAGCTATTCTCACATGTGGATTGAAGGCTCGCTATTGGAAGCCAATACAGAGCGGTTTATCTGAGCCACCGGAAGCACTTACTGACACTCAATGGGTGCAGAGCCGCTTAGGACTTACTACTCAGGATATACTTGCCGAGACCTATCGCTTCGCCTTACCGGCTTCTCCCCAGCTGGCTGCAAGCCGCGAAGGTGTACGAATAAATATGGCTGAGATTTTGACTCAGTTTAGATCTTTCCACGACGATTTCAATCTCGTTGTCGAGGGGGCTGGTGGTATCTTAGTGCCGTTGAACGAGCAAGAGCTGATGATTGACCTCATCAGCGAGTTGAAATTGCCCACGATAGTCGTTGCCTCAACGCGCTTAGGCACCATAAATCATACTTTGCTCACGATCGAGGCACTGCGCTCTCGAAACATCGAAGTAGTGGGCATAGTTCTGAACGGCTTAGCCAATCAGGCAACCAAAGAGGCAATAGAGAATTTTTCTTCTTTGGCTGTTATTGCTGAGATTCCTCAGCTAAGTAATCTCGATAAGGCCACACTCAAAGCAACTTATGAGACGCAGTTCTTGAAAAAAGCGCTCTCTTTAAGCTAGAGGCAGCGTAAAGCGCGCTATCGCCAGAGCTGCACCTTAGCGCATGCTAATGCAGTGAAGTGATTGACTATCTAATAAAGCATCTGTAATGGTAGAAGCATCTCTTTTTCATTTAGCTAACTAGAACAAGCAAAACTGGTACCTACACCTCAAATAACTTTCCAGCTAAGCATAAATCGTGCGAAATCAGTGACTGGAATATTATTTGAGGTGGTTTCCTTGAGTTTTCGCTTGCGAGTTGCTTGGGAGAGAAAAAATAATCCAGAGAATTTTATGTCAAACAAAAATCAGGGCTCTGAACTAGACTTGAACGCTTTATCCCAAATGGTGAGCGTCACATTTAAGTTGTTTTTGATTGCCGCACTATCCTTACTTCAAGCAATATCCTGGGCCACTCCAGCCTTTGCTACAGAACTGACCACTCAAGATACGGCGCGCGTCGCACGGACAGCTTGCTTCATTGTCACTGGTGACCACCAATTATATGAACGGACCACTGCCTGCACCGTAGTCATTGAAGCCGGCGGCTCAAGCAAGATAATATTTGAGGACGCTAAGAATTTTCCCATCCTCCCTGTTTTGAAAGAGGGAGACACTGTGATTTTGACCTACTTTGTAAAGACAGGTGCATTTCCCAGCAAAGAGCTTGTTGGCATAAATCTTTCTTGGGCAAAGCCTATCAACTAGACCTTTGCGCTGATTCGCAGAAACTCAAACAGTCTTGACCTGAACAAAAAAATCTGAAATTTACTACAGACAAACATGAAACTCGCTCTAATTGGTCTCGGTGGTCAAACTATAGGCGACCATCTACCTGCCATTTCCAACCTAGCTAGCGGCCGAGTGACCATCTCTAGCATTGTCGAAGCCAACAAACAGAAGCTAGCAATCTACAAGCAAGAGCTATCTGTTCCAGGTTTCTGCACCGTCAAGGAAATGCTTGAACACGATGTTCCCGATGTAGCTATTGTGGCAGTGCCGCATGCTGCCTATCCCGACATCATGAAACAACTACTAAAAGCTGGTGTCAGTGTCTTGAAAGAAAAACCAATGGCGGTGAGTCTTGAAGAAGGCCGGCAAATAGTCGCCATGACAGAGGCCTCACACGGCCAGGTGGTAATCGCATGTCAGAAACGATTTAGACAATCGACCCAACTGTTTGAACAGATTAGAGAGCAAATCGGTTTAATCCGCTTTGTCCAAGCCAACTATCAAATCGTTAGCCATGCTCGCTACGGCAGTTGGCGCGGCAATCGCAGCATTTCTGGCGGCGGCTGTTTGCTTGACATGGGCTACCACCTGATTGATTTGCTGGTTTGCTATTTTGGTCTACCTGAGAAAGTTAGTGCATTTGGTGGCTCACCAGCAACAGACGCTGAAGTAGAAGATGTCTCTGCACTATTGGCCCACTATGAAAAGGCAAATTTCATCTGTTCTTGCCTAATTTCTGACTCAGCACACCGAAAGAGTGAGTTCATTGAAGTAACTGGTTCGACCGGCATTATCAGAATCGAAAAAGAGTTGGTGACCGTTAAAACCAACAAAACTGCAGATATCAAACAACACAGATTCAGTAACCGAGATTGCGCCCTCGCTCAACTTGAGAATTTCTTGGCCATTGTTGATGGTGATGCCGAGAACCTGAGCACGCCTGCCGCGCACATGAAACATCTGGCTTTCATTGATGCCGCGTATAGTTCGATGACAACTGGAATTGCTCAAAGTCCTCTCTTAATTGCCTAGGAACTACGATGTCTAAACTAGCTTTGCTTGGCGGCGTTCCTGTAATAGCCGAACCCTTGAAATTTGATTGGCCACTAATCACAGACAAGACGGTTCAGGCAGTGACAAAACAAATGAACACAACGGTCTCAATATACAACCGCTCGGGCATCTACGCAGAGTTTGAAGACCGGTACAAGGACTACCACGGCCTCAAGTACGCACTAACGACAAACTCAGGCACCACAGCTTTGTGGTCAATGTTCTATGGTGCTGGTATCACAAGCGGTGATGAAGTTATCGTGCCAGCTTACACGTTCTTTGCTACCGCCTCACCGCTCTTGAGCTTAGGAGCAACGCCAGTACTCTGCGACTGTGACGAGACTGGCAATCTTGACCCTAGAGCCTTAGCCGCGCTGGTAACAACAAGAACCAAGGCAGTTGTTGTTACTCACATGTGGGGTATACCAGCCGACATGCCTAGCATCAAGGCGTTCTGCGACGAGTATAACCTCATGCTCTTTGAGGACTGCTCCCATGCCCATGGTGCGAGAATTCAAGGCAAGCTTGTGGGCACATGGGGCACGGCCGCAGCATGGAGTCTTCAAGGGCAGAAACTAGTAACCGGCGGCGAACTAGGAATTCTAGCCACCAATAACCCAGAAATCTATATTCGAGCCCAGCTGTTGGGGCACTTTAACAAGCGCTCAATGCAAGAAATTCCCCAAGACCATGCTCTTTACGAATATGCCGTAACTGGTGCTGGGCTCAAACTGCGCGCCAATGTCTTAGGCGTAGCCATGGCTAACGAGCAATTTACTCATCTTGATCAGTGGCTCAAGCAAAAGCGTGAGTTTGCCGCTCTTTTCGATAGTCATATCAGTAAAATTCCTGGCCTGAGCATACCCTCGCGCCATCCAGCTAGCGAGCCCGCCTGGTACGCCTATGTACTGCAATATGACCCAGATTATTTTGAAGGAGTTCCCCGCTCGCTCTTTCAGACAGCAGTCTGCGCAGAAGGGGCTATTGAGCTTGACGTGCCAAGTTCCACCTGTCCACTCTCTAGGCTTCAACTGTTTCAGCAGCCGGAACAACTACATCCAACCTATACAAATTATGTGTCACCTCGCATTCAAGACTTTCCTCAAGCAGAAAGCTTCTACGCCAAGGCACTCAAATTGCCGGTATGGGTGAGAGTGGCTGATGAAGCAACTGTTGTGCAGTACATCCATGCCATAGAAAAAGTAGCAACGAATTGGCACGAGCTTCTTTCACTTGTATAGAGACGAAGTGCCGCAAAAGCGATAACAATCTCTAGCACGAGCGCACAACCACCCCAGGAAGGTCAATACCACCAGTCGCTAGGCGCGCTAACAATAAAAAGCATTGACTTGCCAAGAGCCGACAAGGCAAGGTTGAGACAAATCCACTTCAACCAATTCAAAGAGACCAGAGCCACCACAGACCTATTCAGCCACTAGATTTAGCCCTTATCACTAACACGGCATGTGTTGGTAGTTTGCTGAGTGTTAGTGGTCTGCTTAATTGATTGTGGTGGCTCTGTCGTTTTGAATCAGGAAGTGGAACTTAGCAGCAGATTCACAAACTAAAATAATCCCCAAATAATATGACGAACAGCAAATTTGCCGAAAACCGCACGATTATCAAAATCGCTGGCTTCAGTCTGTTGGCAGTCGGAACACTAACCACCTTGGCTAACTGTATAACCATTGTTCCTGGTGGTAGTGTCGCAGTATTGCGCCGACTTGGCGCCATTCAAGAAGCCCCTTTGACAGAAGGTATTCACTTCAAACTGCCATTTGCCGACTCTGTCGACCTGATTGACACTCGCACTGAAGCCTATGAAATCAGCATCAGTGCAGCCTCAAGGGACCTTCAAGAGGTAAAGACTACAATCACAATCACGTATAACCTTAGTGGCGGCAAAGCACCACAAGCTCTAAGGCTGATTGGCGACCGCGCGGCAGTTAGAGCGGCTGTGCTCACCAACGGAGTTCCTCAATCAACGAAGTCGGTTATATCAGTCTT
>CALRJJ020000247.1:0-7230 GCA_943367505.1 Flavobacterium psychrophilum
GTAGGTGTAGGCATGGCAGTAGTCATGCCTAACAAGATTTACTGCGTTCAAGAATTCAGCCCCAGTGAAGTACCCTAGACTTAAGCTCTAAAACTCAGGCTCTTAAATAAAGCACTAAAATAAAGCACTAATTTGCAGCACTAATTTGAAGTACCATGAAAGGTCGGTGACCACTCCCCCGAACGGCCACCTATTATCTAATACGTAGCGACACGCGATAAAGTTCAAGCTTTCAAGGAAATTTTAGTGGATAACATTTTGGTGCTCAATTCAGGCTCCCAGAGTGAAAAAATTGCAGTTTTCAAAAGAGACGGGGAAAAGCTTGAAGTCGTCTATTGCGGCCAGGTCAACATTGCAGCAGACAGACAAGATAAGCGACCAGAAGCAATCGCAGCTTTAATTGCTAAAAGCCCAGTGGCAGCAGAACAATTTAACCTGGTGGGCCACCGTATCGTCTATGGTGGCAGCCAATTTCAAAAAAGTGTGATTGCCAACCTAGACGTTCTCAACAGTCTCAGTCAACTGAACCAATTAGCTCCGTTACACAATCCGCCGGCCATTGCCGGTGTGGAAGCCAGCCTTAAACTTTTCCCCAAGGCTAAACAAATACTAGTATTTGACACCGCTTTTCACAACACAATGGATCAAGCCCATTATTTGTATCCACTGCCTCTGGAGTGGCAAAAATACTCCATCAGAAAGTACGGCTTTCATGGCATTTCTCATAAGTTTTGCAGCGAGGAAGTGGCTCGTCAATTAGGCAAAAAACTGGCTGATGTAAACATGATCAGCTGTCACTTGGGCGGCGGTTCTTCGGTATGCGCAATAGCAGCGGGCAAAAGCATCGACATAACAATGGGCTTCAGTCCGCTTGATGGCGTCATGATGGGCACTAGATGCGGTGCCATTGATCCGGCCATAATCATTTATCTGCTAAAGAACGAAAAGCTCTCTCTGAAAGAAATTGATATTGCCTTGAATAAACAATCTGGCATGCTAGGTGTTTCTAAATTGAGCAGCGATATGCAGGAAATACACAAGGCCATTGCCAGCGGCAATAACCAAGCCAAACTGGCTCATCAAATGTTTTCGCTGTCAATCGCCAAAGCAATCGCAGCCATGAGCAGCAACTTTACTCGCTTGGACGCCGTTGCCTTCACCGGAGGCATAGGTTTTCACGACCCGATAACCCGCGCGGCCATTTTACCCCAGGGCAATTTGCTTGGTCTGGAAATTGATAGCACTATCAACGAAAAGCCTGGGGCAAATGGTTTGATATCAAACCAAAATTCGGCTTGTAAAATTTTTGCCATTGCCGCCAACGAAGAATTGATAATCGCCCAAGAGTGCCTAGCATTCGGCGATTAAGAGTGGTTAACCAGAGTAATCATCCTTAAGGATGACTTCAAGGCCGACAAAAAATCGGCATAGATGATGATGCCCTCACGGTAACAATTGGCGATTATAGATTGGGTACCATGGGTTATTGCCGTGATTGCATTGGCATTGAGGAGAGAGAGATGAACGGTAACAAGTTTTCCAGCGCAGATCTGCACAAGTCAGACGTTGAGGCCATCGATTTTGGACTGGCTGTTCTCTCACCTCGCTGGACTAGTGAAATTTTGATTGATCTATCGGCTGGAGCAAAGCGCACCACGCATATGCTTAGAGATCTTCCAGGCATCAGCGCTAAGACTCTGTGCCAAAGACTAAGACGATTGTGCGAACTACAACTAGTAAACCGCACAACCTTCCCTGAAGTGCCACCAAGAGTGGAATACAATTTAACAGCCAAAGGCGAAGAGTTGACCTCTGTACTGTCAGCCCTGAAAGTCTTAGGCAAAGAACTAATCACCGCATCACAAAACATTAGCGGTCGCAAACGCGGCTTAAAAGATGTGCGCTTAGAAACAAAAGAGAATGCAAAAGAGAGCAATTCGGTAGAGCAAGAACTTGGCCTATCGCCAGAACATAGTGCTCTTATGACCCTTGAACACGAAGTTCCTACTCACTTTTTGAACAGTGCGCACTCTTAACGATAGTGACAGAGCAAGGCGCCGACTTCATCACGTCTTCTGTTACTGAACCTAGCAGAAGACGATTGAAGCCCTTGCGGCCATGAGAGCCCATGACAATTAAGTCAGCTTTCCACTCTTGGGCTAAGTCGACAATCTCGGCCTTTGCTGGTCCAGCTATTACTTTGGTGTCGATTTGATTGGTCAAGACGCTCTTTAAATCACCGAGAACAACTTGCAGCAATGCTTCTGACTGAGTAAAGGCAGCTCCTTCGTCAGGAGTATAGGCTGCTGGTATATAAGCAATTCCAATGTCTACTGGTATTGGCTCGACCACATGAACGAGCAGGAAACTATCGTCCTTGTTCCAGGGTCTCTCTTTTATGTAGTCAACAGCAGCTTTAGAACACTCAGAGCCGTCAATGGGAATCAATACACGCATATATACCTCTTAGCTGTCTTTGCTGAGTGACGCTTAGGTCATCAGCCTAAGCAACTCTAGTTTAGCCTCTTTTCTACACCAAGAATTTCTCAGGCTCAAGATTGGTCTTCGCGACGACTAAACTTGCGCCTGACAATTTGCACCGAGCACGGTGCATCGCGCAAAACATCTTCAGCGATACTACCTAGCACTAATCGATTTAGCCCTTGCCGCCCCTGAGAGCCTAGCAGAATCAAGTCAGCGCTCCAGTTCTTAGCACACTCGATGATAGCCTGCTTAATCGGACCACTGAGGCAGCGCGTCTCTAATTTATGCTGGGGCAGATAATTGTGCAATAGCTCTTTGGCCTCGCTAACAATGCGCTCTGCCTCTGAGTTAAAAGTTTTGTTGGGGCTGGTCATGGCACTGGCCATGCTCATGTCACCACGATCGACGTCAACGACACTCACTATCAAAAACTCATCATCCTCAGCCCAAGGCCGAGATAAAGCAAAATCAATTGCCCTTTGAGAACTGCTAGAGCTGTCAAGCGAAATCAGGATCTTCATATTTGTCAGCGACCGTAAATTAGTCATAGGTGCAGATAGTAAGTTCAAAAGCATTCTACCTGATTGTTCAATTTGAACCCTTTCAGATATTAGGCAGCAGAATCACAGCAAGCAAATACCCGTTAGTGGGGGAATCACTCTTATCGCCGGTCATCTAATTAGTTAGAATCAGCAAAAGAATTCGAGATAAGAACCATCGAAGAAGTTAAAAGCCATTCTAAGTCTGCCACCTATTTCCTGGCCGCTATCTGCGTGGCCGGTTATTTGGCCGAAATCGCCCTGGGTCTAAACTGGCTCAACCCTGACAGTTCAAGCCTGATCAATTCTGGGGCCAATTTTGCACCAACTACCATTGGTCGAGGGGAATACTGGCGGCTACTGGTGTCAATCTTTCTCCATGCCGGCATCTTCCACCTAGCGCTCAATCTTTACGCTCTGATCGGCTTTGGCCCCATGGCAGAATCGGCCTTGGGGCGATGGCGCTTCGTCTTCATTTTCATTTTAAGCGGCGTGGTCGGCGGTCTGTGCAGCATGTTAGCCAACCCAATCACAACATCAATTGGTTGTTCTGGGGCAAATCTCGGCATCATTGGCGCCCTAATGCTCTCCTCTTGGCTTAAGCGCGCCGAACTATCAGCTCGCCTGAGCCGACCGCAATTACTTTTATTGGCTATTTTCTTGCTCTACAGCCTGTTGCTAGGTCTAAGTAGTACATATATAGACAATGGTGCCCACCTCGGTGGCTTCATCACAGGCATGTTCGCCAGTCTATTGCTCACCAAGCCAGCCAATAGAAAAGTCTCCTTCTTTAACTCAGCCCCGGCTAAAGCCTTAGCCCTAACAGCGGTAGTTCCTGTACTAATTGCCATCGATCAAAAGCGCATAGATAATAACAGCGACGTCAAGTGCTGCATTGAACACATGGACGCCATCGCCTTGCTAAAGGAAAAGAAGTATTTTCACGGCATAGAAAAACTCGATGCAGCTCACGCCTTCAAACCAAGCGATACTTCGGTGCTTGCCGATCGAGCGCGAGCGCTGGTTGAAATTGGTCGCTTTGACAAAGCCCTGGCCGATATCGATAAAGTAATTGAGCAGCATCCGAAAGATAGGCTGGCTCTAATGAACAAAGCCAGCATCTACCACAAAATGAAAGAAGATCACTTGGCCATAGCTGAAATGGACAAAGCCATTGCTTTAGAAGCGAAGCCAACAGGACTGATTGGCATCTTCAGTAGCTTTCAGAATATTTTTTCAACCACAGGCAAGCAAGAAGAGTCTACTTTTTACAACAATCGGGCCTGGTTCAAACTGGCCAGCGGCAATATCGACAGTGCTTTAGAAGACTGCAATCAAGCGATCAAAATCAACCACAGCTCTAGCACCGCCTATGACACCAGAAGTTTGGCCTATTATCTACAAGGTAAATATCAACTGGCCGATCAAGATTTAGTCAGCGCCATCCGTTACAACAATAAAGATGGAGCCTTCTACTATCATCGCACCCTAACCCTAATGGCCCTTGGCAAAGCTGCGGATGCAAAAGCAGCACTGGCCCGATACCGCAAGCTTGACTATAAGCCAGAGGCGTGGGAACCTAAAGTTCCTGCCGATATCAATTAAAGAAGGAATATTATGCAACTGCTCAAAGACAAGATCCTCAAAGAAGGTAAATATCTGGGCAAAGGCATACTCAAAGTCGATTCATTCATGAATCACCAGATTGATCCGGCCTTGATGAATGAAGTGGGCAAAGAGTTTGCCCGGCGCTTCAAAGACTTGAAAGCTACCCGCATACTCACAGCTGAAACCAGTGGTATTGCCCCGGCCCTAGCCTGTGCAATGATTCTAGAATTGCCTCTTGTTTTTGCCAGGAAACACAAACCTGTGACAATGGCCGCCAACCCCTTCACAGAACGGGCAGAGTCGCACACCAAAGGTTCGGTGGTCGACTTGATTGTATCTCCTGAGTATTTAAAAGCAGAAGATAGAGTAATTATTGTCGATGATTTTCTTGCCAGTGCCAGAACTATCAAAGCTCTTGTTGCTATCGTAGCTTCAAGCGGAGCCGAGCTTGTCGGCATAGGTGCTGTAATTGAAAAGACTTTTGAAGGTGGTCGAGACGCACTCAAATACTTGAACATTCCAGTCGAATCACTAGCAGCCATCAAGAGTTTTGATAACGACCAGATCAACTTCTAGTAAACATTTCTAGTGAAAATTTCTCGCCGGTAAATAAACACCATCAGGCATAGAGGGCATAGAAGACATCGAAGGCAATGGTGGCAATAATTCAAAATGCCGGGCAATAACATTGCAGACACCTTGATCAAGTTGTAATAGTCCATGCACTTGAATCAATGATCCGGTAACCACCAGATCGCGATAAATCTCAAACAACTTCGGCTTAATTATGACATTGGCCATTCCTGTTTCATCTTCCAGAGTAAGAAAAACAAATCCCTTGGCAGTCTCTGGGCGCTGCCGGCAAATAATCCCCCCAGCCACAATGACATCATCGCCATCCTCTTGGTTATACAAAGCAAGGCACGAATGAATTGTTCGAGACTTAGCCCAGTCTCGATAGAAAGCCATCGGATGTTTATTGGTTGACAAATTCATCGTGCGATAATCTGCCACCACTTCCTCTAATTCTGTCATTGACGGCAGCTCAACTGGGGCTTCGTAAAGACAATCAATTTCGGCCCCCACTTCTGCTTCAATATCATCAACATTTACACTGGCATTGGCGATTAAGGCTTCTAACAAAGGCATTGACCTCTTCGGCCGCAAGAGAGATAGGACACGCCATAATGCCTGTCTTCGCCCTGGGCAAAGAGATTCAAAAGCACCGGCTTTAGCAAGCATTTTCAAATCACTTGGCATAAGTCCGCTGCGTGATACCACATCTTCTACCGAAGTAAATAAACCACTTTGCAGTGCAACGGCTAGAGCAGCCTGACTAGTTGGCCCCAAACCCTCGACAAAACGCAAACCTAAACGCACAGCAAAGCCATGACTATCAACATTTGAATCAAGAATCTCTAGAGGCTCAAGAGTACAGTTCCACAAGCTATGTGCTAAATCTACGGGTCGCACTTCAACACCGTGCCTAACCGCATCTCGAATTAAAGAAGCTGGGCTATAGAACCCCATGGGCTGAGCGTTCAATATGGCACAGCAAAACTCAACTGGATAATATCGCTTCAAGTAAGCGGAAGCATAAACGAGTAGCGAAAAAGAAGCAGCATGACTTTCAGGAAATCCATAATTCGCAAATGCTTGCAACTGATGGGTAATAGTTTCAATTGCCAATTCAGAGAAACCATTCTTCTTCATGCCGGCCGAGAGCTCGCCACAGAGTTTTGCCATTTTCTCTTTCGAACGTTTATGACTCATTACTTTGCGCAACTGATCAGCTTGCGAAGGTGTAAAACCAGCAGCAGTAACAGCAAGTTTCATCCCCTGCTCTTGAAACAAAGGCACACCAAGAGTACGTTTCAAAATTGGCTCAAGGCTTGGATGAAGATAAATCACTTCTTCTTCACCCCGTCGTCTACGAAGATAGGGATGAATAATGTTGCCCTGAATAGGTCCAGGCCGCACAATTGCAATCGAGACAATAATATCGTAGAAGCAAACGGGCTTGAGCTTGGGCAAAATATTCATTTGCGCCCGCGACTCCACTTGAAATACGCCCACAGTATCAGCCTTTTGCAACATCTTATAGATCTGCCCATCAGCCATATCAAGGCGCCCGATATCAATATCGAGACCACGATGTTGACTAACTAATCTCAGACCCTCTTGAATCATTGTCAGCATGCCTAGACCAAGCAAATCAATCTTGATTAATCCCACCAGATCAATATCGTCTTTATCCCACTGAATCACAGTGCGCTTCTCCATAGCAGCACTTTCAACTGGTACAATCTCACCAATTGGTTGACCCGATAAAACAAAACCGCCTACATGAATAGAACGGTGACGCGGCAGCTGATGCAGACCGGCTATAACCTTAATCAACATCTTCACGCGGTGATCATTGATGTCGAAACCGAGGCGCTCTAAGCCACCATTTGCCAACTTCATCGCTGCATCATAAGCCTCACTATGACTGGCCTCACGAGAGAGTAAGTCGGCCTGTTCTTGAGAAAAGCCAAGCACACGGGCAGCATCACGGGTAGCAGAGCGACCACGATAGGTTATAACCTCGCAAACCATA
>CALRJJ020000248.1:0-7204 GCA_943367505.1 Flavobacterium psychrophilum
GACCTGGCAATTGATGCCCAGGGATTGCTCAAGAGTGCCATCCCTGCCTATTTATCCGGGGCACCATTGCGGGTTGGTTTTGCCGGCACCAGAGAGGGCGCTGCCAAATTGCTCACCCATGCTCTTGAGGTCGGAGATTATTTTGGTCCCGATAGGCATGTGGTTGAGCTCAATATGGCTCTTGCCGATTTCGCTTTAGAAACTCTGGCCCGAGAGAGGTCAACTTGTATTCGCCTGGCTGGTCGTGACCGGGTGGTGCACTTCCCTCTGCCAGATCCGGGAAAGCAATGCCTAGCTTTCGTTTCGAGCAAACTTGATAACTTGGGGCGTGCACCAGAGGCGGGGCAGTCGCTAGCTCAGGTCGAGGCACCAGAGGCGGAGCGGAATCTAAATGCGGTCGAGTCACCAGCGGCGGAGCACGGTCAGGCGGTTCACGGTCGGGCGGTGCCACTAGCTAAGTCTGGGGCACCAAAGGCGGGGCATGGCGAAGTTGTTGGCAGCAAGTCACCAATGGCGGGACCACTTATTGCTCTGATACCTGGCACCACCTGGCCTACCAAAATCTGGCCTGAGGATCAGTGGATAGCTCTGGGACGCGTGCTCTGTGAGCGTTTACAGGCTCGGCTAGTGATCTGCGGAGGACCGGCTGAGCGGGGCACCAACCAATACATATATAAAGGAATAGAATCGGCTTCGAGTAATTCGGTAATTGATCTGACGGGTGAAACCAGCTTAATGCAATTGGTGGCACTCTTTAAAAGCTGCGATCTGGTGCTTGGTGCCGATACCGGACCACTCCACCTCGCAGCCGGAGTCGCCCACGAGGCCTTCAATAGCGAGCTTGCAGCTACTGAGCCGAAGTCGCTCAAAGACACCGCTAACCAAAAATCTTTAGAGTTTGAAGTGCGGTCGGTGGCAGTGGCTAAACCAAAGGTGGTGGCAATACATGGTGCTACTCCGTGGTTGCGTAATGGACCGTACGGAAGTATGGGTAGTGCCGTGCATTTAAATTTGGAATGCCAGCCCTGCTTCGAAAAGACCTGTCAGCTCAAGCTCAAAACCATTGCATGCTTAAAAGACCTCCCTGTTGAGGAGGTCTTTAAAGCGGTTGATAAAGCCTTAGGTAAAAGAAACTAGGTTGCTATTCGCTGATCCATTTTTCAATGGTGCGATTCCAGCCGTTCACTAACTCATCGGCATTGAAGAACAAACCGATTTCGCGAGCAGCACTTTCAGGACCATCAGATCCGTGTACTACGTTACGGCCGATATCGGTGGCGAGGTCGCCGCGAATTGTGCCTTGAGCAGCAGCAGTTGGGTTGGTGGCGCCGATAACGTTACGAGCCAAGGTGATGGCGTTTTTGCCTTCCCAGACCATGGCAACAATTGGGCCGCCAGTGATGAATTTGACCAAACCTTCAAAGAAAGGTTTGCCTTTGTGCTCACCATAGTGGTTTTCAGCCAAGACGACTGGAACCACCATCAGCTTCATGCCAACCAGCTTGAGGCCGCGGCGCTCAAAGCGACCGATAATCTCGCCTACCAAACCACGCTCAACACCGTCTGGCTTGACCGCTACGAAAGTTCTTTCTACTGACACCGTATGCCCCCTTCCTATTAATGACCTAAACAATGAACTTGAAGATCTGATCCGAAGATCTGGTCCGAAGACCTGACCCCTAAATCTATCCTTAGATCGGACTTGAGGTTCTGACCTTGAGGTCAACCTGAAAAATCCGACCTAAACAGACACCTGAAACAGGCATCCTTACTACCGGGATTTTTCTACGAAAAATCTCTGGTCTATAGTCTTACAAAGAGGATGCCATCAGGACAGCTTTATAAGTTTTGCAAACTTCGGATCAAGCAGTCTATTTCGGTCTTCAAAAGCGACGTTGTACATCTCTTTTTCGCCGTCTCCGATAACCTGAGTGACTTTGCCCATGCCAAACTTGACATGCTGAACGGCATCGCCGACCTTGAGGCGCTCAAATGTTGGCGCTTCTGAGACGTCTGGTTTCTCCCCGGGAGGTGGAAGTCGCATAGCTCTTGGCTTGACCGGCTCAGCTTTGTTAGCCATTGGCCTGGAAGCGTTCTGTGACTGATAACCAGTTGACTTGTTGTAGCCGCCAGCACTTTGGCCTTTGTTCCAGCCGCCGCCAGAGCCTCCGTATCCAGAGCCGCTGCCAGATTTAGCTCCGCCTCCAGATTTAGCCCCGGAACCGCCGTAGCCGCCTGAGCCCGATCCGCCGTAACCGCCACCGCCGCCATAACCGCCGCCGCTAGGTTTCTTGTAGCCGCCCGAAGTTCCGGTGGCATAGTCATTGCCGCCGTACTTAGAGTCGCCAAAGTTGCCTGGCTTCTTGCGATCGTTGCGGTCGTCCCATTCCTGACTTTCGTCAGTGTAGCCCTGGCTATTCTTGTTGCCACCAAAGGCACCAAAGCCGCCGCCACCATTAAAGTTGGGATTGCCGCCACCAGAGCGCTTGAACTCTTCATCGCCACTGGGGTAGAAGCCTGAGATCAAGCCCGGAGTAATTTCTTTGAGGAAGCGACTAGGAATCGTAAAGGTAGAGGAGAAGCCAGAGTTGGAGAAGCCGCGACCAATCATGGTGCGTTTGCGCGCCAGGGTCATGTGCAGCATATCGCCAGCACGAGTGACGGCAACGTACATCAAGCGCCGCTCTTCTTCCATTTGTGTTGGTGAATCAAGCGAGCGCACATGGGGGAAGAGACCTTCTTCGCAGCCCATGATGAAGGCCACAGGAAACTCTAAGCCTTTAGAAGAGTGGATAGTCATTAGCTTGACTGTATCTTCATCAAGATTAGCTTTGTCGAGATCGCTCACTAGTGAAATACGAGTCAAGAATGAGTCTAAATCTGGTTCATCGGCAGTCTGTTCAAATTCCTTTGCCACCGCCACTAGTTCCATGACGTTTTCAATTCTTCCCAGAGCTAACTCATCTTTCGATTCGTGGGCGTCTTTTTCTAGGCGAGAAATATAGCCAGTTGATTTCAAGATTTCTTCGAGCAAATCAGAAACTGGTATCACTTTCGATTGCTCGTTCAAGCTGACAATTACGCGAGCAAAATCTTGCAGCGAGGTATAAGCCTTGGGTGAGAGGTCTGAAATGCGACTGGCTTCTAGACTGGCTTCTAACGGGCTTACGCCCTTAGTCTCAGCGTAAGCATTGACTCTATCGAGAGTGGTTTTGCCCAGGCCGCGCTTGGGGGTGTTGATGACGCGGTTGAATGCTTGACCATCTCTAGGGTTGTAGATCAGCTTCATGTAGGCCAGCATGTCTTTGATTTCTTGCCGGTCATAGAATCTAGTGCCGCCAACCACCACGTATGGAATGTGACTGCGCACAAGAATTTCTTCAATCGCTCGTGACTGAGAGTTGGTGCGGTAAAGCACGACGTGGTCTGAATATCTCTTGCTGCGTGCTTTGCTGCGTTTGATTTCTTCCGCTACATAATAAGCTTCGTCAATTTCGTCTTGGGCTTCATAGCAATTAACTTTGCCACCTTGGCCGCGGTTGCAGCGCAAGGTTTTGTCAATACGCTCGGTGTTGTTGGCAATAATGCTGTTGGCCGCTTCTAATATGGTGGCAGTAGAGCGGTAATTTTCTTCCAACTTGATCAGGCCGCAACCTTCATAGTCTTTTTGGAAGCCAAGAATAATGCGATAGTCAGCTTTACGCCAAGAGTAAATAGATTGGTCGACGTCGCCTACAACTAATAGACTGCGTTCGCTCCAGAGCTGCTCGTGAGTCATGGTGCGGCCCGCTTCTTTAGCTTCTCTGGTGAGGAAGTGTTCGGGGCTATCGGCTTTGGCGATCAATGAAATTAGATCGTACTGAGATTTGTTGGTATCTTGGAATTCGTCTACCAAGACGTGGCGATAGCGGCGCTGCATGCGCTCGCGCACCATCTGATTTTGTTGCATCAAATCGGTGAAAATCAAAATCAAGTCATCAAAATCAAGGGCATTGTTGCGCGCTAACTCGGTTTGATAAGCACTGAAGATTTCAGACAAACGGCCTTCTCTGTAGTTCTTCGCTTCTTTGGCATAGACATGGTGGGTATAGCCGTCGTTTTTCAGTGACGAAATGGTGTGGCGGATTTCTTTAGGTACAAAGACTTTGTCGTCGAGGTTGAGCTTGACGATCTGCGCCTTAACCAGACTCATACTGTCGGTTTCGTCGTAGATGACAAAATTGTTATCCCATTTCAAGCCGTCTTCAGTCTTATAGTTCGAAATTTCTTGGCGCAGCAATTTGGCACAAATGCTGTGGAAAGTACCAATAGAGATGCGGCGAGCTTCGTAGGGGCCAACAATCTTTTCAATACGCTGGCGCATTTCGCCCGCGGCTTTGTTGGTGAAGGTGACGGCCAGAATAGCTTCGGGCTCTTGTCTTAATTTTGAGATTATCCAGGCAATGCGCTTGGTCAAAACTGTGGTTTTGCCCGAACCGGCTCCGGCAATGATCAGCGATGGTCCCCACATTTGCGAAACGCACTGGGCTTGCTCTGGGTTCAAGCGGTCAAGCAGTTGGGTCTCTAGAGCGGCAATTTCAGCATCGGACATGGGGGCATACTGCGGACGCTCCCGTGGGGCCTGGTAGGACGGCACATATTTAGATTGGAAGGGCGTTTGGCCAGAAGCTTGGCCTGAGCCTTGAGCATTTGCCATTGGAGCGGCATAAGACTGGGCTTGAGATTGAGCCGGAGCTTGAGGCGTATATGACGATTGGGTGGGCGCTTGTTGATTCAAGCCTGATGGCGGAGCTGCATAAGACGGCCCTGGAGCACTTGAAGACGGGGCCGCATAAGCTGGCTCGTCCTCTTCCCCGCTTTCTTCCTCGTCCGCTCCCTCGTTGTCAGGCACTTCGAAGCTGGCATCGAGATCTTCAGCATCTATCTCTTCTGGCTCGAAGGCCACCGAGGCTAGCTCTTCTACCTCAAGCTCAGCCAGGGCCAACTCATCGGCATCCGACGGCTCCTCATTAGAGTCATTCGAACCAAATAGGCTCAATTGTCTGTCTTTGCCGGCCGATGTCATAACTGGGTCTCTCGCCACGTCTCTCTCCAACTATAAATGATGTCAAGCAAGCTCTCCGCATTAAGCGGATATATAAATGCTATGCGTTGGGCTCTCGGGCGAATATTCTCTGTAACGCAGCGCCGGAGGCTCCCACAACTCTAATTGTGAGGGATCTCAGCCTCGCTGTTAATTAAAACTTGTAAACAGCCTGAGGCTTGCTAGGACAAAACCATAGGGAAGACTTGTAATCTTAATCATTAACGAACAAATTTCCACGGACCAGTAAAGACTGGCGTCTATATAAAAGGGATTGGATAGATATATATGAGTCGAATTGAACCCGGTGCCGCCACAATACCGACCGTCGATGAACTGGCCCAAGAGCTTCTCTTAATCCAACAGTCTGGCCCTCGCAAAGTTGCCATCATTGGTACCCGCAACTTGCCCCTCACTCATCAGCAATTAGTCGAGATGCTTTCTTACGCTCTCGTGCTGTCGGGCAACCAGGTCGTCACCAGTGGCGGTGCGAACGGCTGCAACATGGCAGTGATTCGTGGAGCTCAAAGAGCAAATCCAGATCGTCTAAACATAATTCTTCCGCAAACAATTTCTCAGCAACCTGGCGAAGTTCAAGACCTACTAATAGGCATCAAGAATATCGTTGAGTATCCTGAAAGACGTACGATGACTCTTGCCGATGCATCGCGCATATGCAACCACGAAATAATCGATAGATGCCAGCAAATAATTTGCTTCCTCTACCACACATCCCATACACTGCTTGAGTCGGTAAACTATGCTAAGGAACATCGTAAGATTGTGACTAGCTTCTACCTCGACTAACCAGCGGGAATCCAACAGTCAACTTAGAGCAACATGCTACTGCCATAATTCAGCAGGGAAGCCTTTTGGCGGCTCTGTTGCAGCTCGTTCTGCCATGCATGACGGCGCTGGTGCTCACGGCTATCTGTATGCCGTTCTACATAAAAAAGTTGAACGCCCTGCAAATCAATCAGTTTTTGCGCGAAGAAGGACCAAAGAGTCACTCGCACAAAGCTAAGACTCCGACCATGGGTGGCCTTGTCTTCATGGTCACCACTCTGGTTGTGGTGCTGGTCATGGCCTTTGTGCCAGGGCAGCCCAATCAGCATTTTGCCTTTGGTCTACCGAAAGACCCCTGCTACTTCCTGGTAATTATTATCGGCTTCTTGTGCGGAGTCGTGGGGCTGCTTGACGATTCCGCCAAGGTCATAAACAAAGGCAACAAGGGCATCTCTGGCTATGTCAGATTGGCCATCGAAACCTGCCTCGGTGTGGTGTTAGCAGTGGTGCTGACTCTGTGCAGCGACAACAAACTCTTGCTGCCCAATGCCCTCTATTCCATTTTTACGGCTGCTGGTGCTGCTGCTAGTGTGCCAGACGGGGCCTATCCAGTGGCAATAGTAATTTTGCCTGCTCTTCTTTTCATAGCTCTTGGCGCCTTCCTCACCGCTGCCACAACTAACGCTGTCAATTTGCACGATGGCATGGATGGCCTGGCCGCCGGAACAGCCTGCCAAGTGTTCGCCGCTATGGCTGTGATTCTCTTCCTCACTGGTGGTGCCGGATCTGTCGAACCAGTGCAATACGGCTATGCCACCATATCTGCCACCGCAGCTGGGGCCCTGCTCGGCTTCTTGCTCTACAACAAAAACCCCGCCCAGATATTTATGGGCGATACTGGCTCTCTCTTTATCGGCGGTCTGATGGCCTGCCTCGCTCTGGCTGGCGGCATTGTGGTCTGGTTCATCCCTCTGACCATGATTTACATAGCCGAGGCCCTTTCGGTTATGGCCCAGGTCACCTACTTCAAATTAACCAAGCCCTACACTCCAGAAAAACCAATGAGCTCCCTCGCTCTAATCAAGCTTAAACTGACCAAGCGCCTGCCCGGCGAAGGTAAGCGATTGTTCCGTATGGCCCCACTGCATCACCATTACGAAGCGGTCATGGCTGACAAGGGTTGGGCGGAATGGCAGGTAGTAATGGCATTCTGGGGGGTACAGTTGATACTGTGCGCCACTGTATTATTGACTTTCTACTACCGCTAAAATTTTGATGTAAGCTTGATCTCTTTAAGACCAGTACCAACGAAGCTTTTGCCCCAGGAGTCAGTGG
>CALRJJ020000249.1:0-7199 GCA_943367505.1 Flavobacterium psychrophilum
TCATTAATGCGCCCATAACTGGAACGAAAGGATAGCCAGGACAGCGGAAGCCCCGATGCTGGTCAGGTTCTTTGTGACGCAGCACTATTACTCCAACGCAGACGATGATGAAAGCAAATAGTGTGCCAATACTGGTTAGTTGTGAAAGTTCATCGATTGGCAGTAAGCCAGCCGTGACCGCTACGAAAATACCGCACACCACTATTGACCATGTTGGCGTTTGGAATTTTTGCGACAGTGTACTGAAGATTGGCGTCACCAGGCCATCCTTGCTCATGCGCATGATGATGCGCGATTGGGCAAATAGAGTGACAATTAACACTGAGGTGAGACCGGCCACTATACCAACCGAAATCAGTGGGCTGGCCCAGGCATAACCTATATGGTTAAGCACTTTGACCATGGGCGCGCCTTCGCCTTCACCACCAAGGGCCGTGTAAGACATTGCTCCGGTCATTATTGCCGCCACCAGTAGATAGAGAATGGTGCAGACAACAAGTGAACCAATCACACCTTTGGGCACGTCCTTTTGTGGATCTTTGCACTCCTCAGCCATGGTTGTCACCGCATCAAAGCCGATAAAGGCAAAGAATACGACACCAGCACCAGTGAGCACGCCGGACCAGCCAAAAGGCAAGAATGGTGTGTAGTTGGCAGGGTCGATGTGGAAGGAGCCAACAGCGATGAAGAAGGCCACGATGGCTAGCTTGACGACGACAAAGATCGAGGTCATACGAGCTGTGTGTTTCACCCCTTTAATTAGCCAATAGGTGAGAAAGACGATAATCAGAATCGCCGGTAAGTTGATGCTGGTTATGCCATTGATACTATTGACTGAGGCTATCGACATCCAGTGTGGCAGATTGACGCCAAAGCCGCGCAGTAGGCTCTGAAAGTAATCACTCCAACCGGAGGCAACAGTGCTGGCTCCTACTGCATATTCGAGCAATAAATCCCAGCCGATGATCCAGGCGAAAATCTCACCAAGAGTGGCGTAGGCATAGGTGTATGCACTTCCGGCCACAGGAATCATCGAGGCAAACTCGGCATAGGCAAAGCTGACAAAACCGCAAGCCAGGCTGGCCAGCACGAAGGAAATGATGATGCCAGGGCCAGCGTTGGCATGTGCGGCAGCTCCGATTAAGACAAAAATGCCGGTGCCGATAATGGCTGCCACCCCAGCGCTAAGAATATCGCGCGAGGTTAGTACACGATTGAGGCGGTGACCTTCGGCGTGTTCTGAGTCGCCTTGGGCTTTGATTGATTCTAGTGTTTTGCGCCGCAGTAAATTAGCGAATATTTTTTCCATATTCAGGCCTTGGTTCGTTTAGTTGAAGGAAAGAGGCAGAGCATTTCTCTGCCTCTGCGGATTGTGGTCAGGCCTTTGGGGCAGCCGTAAGTATCTGTTGCAGCCTTTCCAGACGGTCTGCTAGTGTGCCGTAGAGATTTTGGTAGTCTTGTAAGCTCAATCTGATTACTTCGAAGGCTTCTTCTGCTCCATAGACTTCAGGAATCGACACGATTGGCTTCTTAGTTTTACTCTCACTGGCAAAACTGCGCTTATAGCTTAAAAAGTAGTGTTCAAGCCGGTTTACAACAGCTTCTGGTAGCTGGCTAATGTCTTCTATCTTGCCAAAGGTCAGGTCGTCTTTGAGCACGGCAATGATTTTGTCATCAGCTTGTTTGTTATCAATCATGCGCAGTCCACCAATAGGACGAGCTGTAACAAACAAGTCACCATGGCTAAAGACCGAATCGGTGATAACACAGATGTCTAGCGGGTCGCCGTCACCAACGATGCCCCGGCGTTTCGTGCGTTTGGAGCAGCGCTTAGCAACAAGTTCACCGCAGTAGGTTTGGGGAATAAACCCATACAAATTGGGGCAACTTGATGAGTAGAGCAGGGGCCGATCCACGTGTAAGTGGCCTGTAGCTTTGTCTAGTTCCAGTTTCATTCTGTCTGCTGGAACCATTTCTATAAATGCCTTGATCATGCTAGTACCGACCACATTGGGTGATACTCCATGCCAAGGGTGAGATTTTGGCAGCATAGCTAAGAGCTGCACGAATTCATGCGATACCATTTGGTACCTCCTAGGGTTTACCCCGATTGATTTTTCATGGCTTAATTACTAGTTGGTCTTTTAGTTTGGCAATTGCCGCAGCTAGCTGGATGTCGCTTGTTTCGTTCTGCGGCACTGGCACTGAAATGTCGGGGGCGATGCCCTGTTCGTGAACTTCGTTGCCGTTTGGTGTCAGGTATTTCAGTGCTGTTACGCTCATTAACCCGCCAATAGGTCCTGGTTGAGTCTTGTAGCCAACACCTTTGCCAAAGGTCGTGACACCAATAACAGTGCCGCGCTTGTTATCTTGAAGCGCCGAAATTGTAATTTCAGCTGCGCTAGCAGAAGAGCCGTTGGCTAGGATTACCAGGGGCAGTTTGCGCAAAATTTGCACAGTACCGCTGTTGATGGTTTTGCCTTTGGCAACAATTTGATCCGCTTTTGCTACAGCTATCGGCTTTGTTGGGCTGCCACGCACTATAGATTGAGTGACAATTTGGCTTTCATCTAAGAACAAAGACGAAAATTTGGTTGCCGCTGGTAGCTCTCCGCCTAGATTGTTTCTTAGGTCGAGCACCATACCTTTGGTTTGGCCAGCGTCTTGATTCGATAGGTCTTGGAATTTGTCGATGAAGTTGTTGATATAGGCTTCACTGGCAAAGGAAGGCATGCGGATATAGATGATATTGCCCGGTAACAGCTTCGCTTCGACTACTGGCTTAGGTACGGCCGTTAGGGTCAGCTCTACTTCGTACTGACTGCCATCAGTGGCCGAGGTGGCGTTGACTATAAGTTTGTCACCGCTATTGCCCCGCAGCAAGAACTCGACTTGCTCGCGCTGAAGACCGTCCAGTGCCACTTTGTTGAGGCAGTTGATAGTATCTCGCTCTCTTAAAGCGGTGCCATAGGCGGCGCTGCCATAGTGGATGACGTCAAGCTTGTAGTGGCCTCCGTGGCGATAGAGCATGAGCCCGCCAATTACTTGACCTTGCTTTTGTATTGCCGCCTGCTCGCGCATTTCTTGAGCAGAGACAAAGTTAGTCCATTTGTCGCCACTGCCTTCAGCTAAGAGTTTGAGTGCCAGTTGAATGTCATTGATGGTGCCTACTTTGGTGTCGTAGGTGTGTTCCATGCTTTGCCAGTTTTTCAGGCGGGCAGGGTCGTAGTATTGATCGCGAATGAACTCCCACATGCTGTGATACATGATCTGGTAGCCTTCGGAGGGGGCTTCGCCAGAGAAAGCGGTAGCGGTATGGGCGGGGGCAGTTGCTGTGCAGGTGGTGGGCTGAGCGTTGGTTTGTGATGCCAGGCAAAGGCCTAGAGCTAGTGCAGCAGCAAAATGTAGACGATGCGTTTTGGGCATGGTTGTCTCCATAATGTTGTGAATGGTGGTTGGAATAGGGTGTGTAATAGTGGTTAGTTGTCGTATTCGTCGTTGATTTCGCCGACCAAGCGTTCCAGCAAGTCTTCTAAGGTGATGATGCCGACTGAAACTTTCGTTTCTGGGTCATCCATCACTAGAGCCATGGGCATGCGACGAATTAAGAACCAGTGCAAGAGGCTGCTCGCTCTCACTCCGGCGGTAACTCTCAAGATTGAGCGTTGATGCTCTGCCAGCGTAAAGTCGTGGGCTAAACTTCCGAGTTTGGCTTCCAGTGGCAGACTATTGATCTTCCTTTCAATTACTTCAAACAGGTCTTTGGTTGACAGCAAACCAACTATTTTTGTTCGTTCTCCGGCATAAATCGGCAGACGACTGTGTTTGGAGTCATTGGCTAATTCCAGCACGGCTTTGAATGAGGTGTTCTGTTCTACCATGTCGACTTTGTCGAGCGGTATCATTAGCTCGCCGACGGTTGCATCTTGCAGGTCCAGAGCCTTTTGCAAGACTTCTGTAACTGTGTGATCCAACTCACCGGCCTCAAGACTGCCGTCAATAATCATGGACAGTTCATCGGCCGAGTGTACGGCCTCATGGTTTGCTGTTTTAGTTACGCCAATAGCTCGCAGAACAAATTTGGCCAGGCGCGTGAAAATCCAGATCAAGGGAAATGTTATCTGCCGATAAAGCAAGAATGGCCGTGCGAAGAGTAGCAGTAGACGTTCGGGAAATCGCAGGGCGATACCCTTGGGCACTTGTTCACCAAGCACGACATGAAGCAAAGATAAGAAGATGAATGAGAGTGCTAGAGCAAGCCCAGAAAAGAAAGAAGGTGGTATGTAAGAGAGGTCAATTTCTGCTGGTACTAGCAAGGCTGCTCTGCTTAGCAGTTCGTGGATGGCCGGTTCGCCAATCCAACCTAATACCAAACTGGCTAGTGTTATGCCGACTTGCGCACCAGATATGGTTTCATCCATATCTTGCTGCAAGTGACTTATTGTTCTGGCCGAGCCTATGCCATTGTCAATTAACTCTTGCACCCGACTGCGCCGCATAGATACCAGGGCGAATTCAAAGGCGACAAAGAGACCGTTAATTGCCACGGCTAGAACAAGAAACAGCAGGTAAAGTAAAAGAGTGTCGGTACTCATAAAGTCCTTTGGGAATTTATCGAAAAAAACAGGCAGCTTATTGGCTACCTGTGACATGGATACTTCAGCTTTAATCTGGATTGTTTTGGTTTTTGTCTTTGGTTTTCTTGAAGACGTCTTTTAGTGAAAGGCCATACTCTGGACCTACTTTGCCGTTTTTGATGGCGCGCCAGGCTACTGCTAAGGTAAGGACGGCCACCGCGATTACTAAAACTATTGCTGGATCTAAATTTGCAAACATGGGTTTTCCTCTACTTCCCGTTACCAGTGAACGACGATGTTGATGCCTTCGACTGTGTAAGAGTCGCGCTGATCACCCTCCTGCCGACTCCAATATTCGAAGGTTGGATTGAACTTGGCACAGGCCTCCCAGACTGCTTTTGCCACAGGCCCAAGCCACGCGGCTGTGATTTGTGCCAGAGGTGCATGACTTGGTCTTTCGAAGTCGACTCCAGCTTTGAGTGACATGACTATGGCCCAACTTTTGCCAGAACGAGCTTGGGCTGTGGCCCGATCTTTTAGTTGCGACAAAATCGAGGCGGCTTTGTCAGCTATGGCGGACTGGGCAGCCTCTATGCTTTGGCGGATGGCACTAATAGTGGTGTCATCGTTGAGTGTGCTTAGTTTAGCCAGCAAGTCATCGACGTTACTCCAGTGCAAAACTATGTTGAAGCCTTCAACGGTGTATCCATCCCGTTGATCACCTTCGTACCGGCTCCAATATTCAAGAGTGGGGTCGAAGACTTGGCATTTTGCATAAACTAGGGCAGCAATTCCAGTTAGCTGTTCTGGGCGCAGTATTTTGCCTTTACCTTCATAGTCAGTGCCATTTTTAAGGCTCATGGCCACACTGAACTGCCGTCCCGACGCCACGTCAGTTTTTAGTTGCTGCATGGCATTGCGAAAGAGTTGTTCGTTCCGTTCTGCCAGCTGACGTTGGGCTGAAGTAATAGCTTCTGCTGTTATTTTCTGTAAATCAGAGACTGTGAATGTAAGCATTAGATTGCTTCTCCTTGAGTGCCAATGGGTGAATCGAGTGGAATCGGGCGGTCTTGATCGTCTACTGATACGAAAACTACTTCTCCTTCGGTTACGGGGATGGTTTCGCCGTGACGTTCAGCTTCTACTTTGACTCTGATGGTGACCGAGGTGCGACCAACTTTGACGACATCGGTCCAGAAAGTGAGAATGTCTCCCACTTTTACTGGTTGTTTGAAAACTACTTCTTTCATGCAGACAGTGACGGTGCGGTGCTGCGTAATAGCACGGGTGGCAACGCTAGCGGCAATGTCAATGTTAGAGAGAATAACGCCTCCGAAAATGCTGCCCCAAGGGTTTGTATCTTTGGGGAACATCACAAGGCGGATGGCCGGACATTTGTGTGTGCAGTCCATTTTAGATCTCCTGTTTTCCAGGTTATAAGAAATGGTTTTTTGGACGAAAGAAAAGACCCTCTGAATGCTTTTCACTCAGAGGGTCGCGAGAGATTTTTGTTAACCAATTAACACCAGAGGGCGGTGTTTATTAGTCGGCTCTGCTGTTTCGAGAATTTTTCGCACTAGTACCCCAGTTTCACCGTCACCAAAGAGCAAAAAGGTAAATGCTGTGAGGAAGGGGCCATCTTCAGACCAACCAATATGAGCTGCTGCGCGGGTGTCACATTCGCTTTGAATATGCAGCAAGATTGCAGCAATGGCGTTGGCTACCGATGGGCTTTTGCAGCGCAAAATGCGGTGATCACCGTGGTTACCTTTGTGAATAGTACCCTCGACTTCAAGTACTTCGTCCACAAATTCTGAGGCGTCTTCTATGGTGACCTCCAAGAAGATTAGCTGGTCGTGGTCTCCGATGTTGTGTCTGTCTCTTACTTCATTTCCCCTGATTGTGTAAGCTGTGCCACCAAACTTATGAGCGACGATGTGGATGATGCCTTTTTGATTTTGTGCTTTGGCTTCTGTCAAGAACAGCTTGGCATTTTCATCGAGCTCTACAGCTTTGACGCGTAGCTCCAGAACACGCATTACTCTAGATATCAGCGATGTGGCGAGTACCATGAGAATGAAGAAGGCGGCGATTTTGGGACCATCGGGATGACCAATCATGTTGACGCAGGTGGTATAGAGAAAAACTAGAGCTGTCAAACCAAATGCTAGAGCTTGCCATTTGTGCTTTTCCCATGAACACCAGGTTGCTGAGATCGAGGCAGAGGTGATAAGCACCAGTACTCCTGTTGCGTAGGCGCCGCCTTGGGCCATAACATCGGCCTTGAAAATGACGGTGACAAGCACAGCAATCGCAGTAAAGACGATAATCACCGGGCGGGAAGCTCTGGCCCAAGACGGCACCATGCCATATCTAGGCAGATAGTGAGTAACCAGATTAATCAGTCCGGTCATGGCAGAAGCACCAGCGAACCAGAGAATGGCAATGGTAACGGTATCGAATATAGTGCCGAAACCGTGGCCGAGCAGATTATGACCTAAGACACTAAGGGCGCGACCTTCGGCGCTACCCCCAGGCATCATTTCTTTGGCCGGAATTAGCAAGGTCGTGGCCACGCTGCTTAAAATCAGAAATATGCTCATGATTATTGCTGCGGCAGCC
>CALRJJ020000250.1:0-7192 GCA_943367505.1 Flavobacterium psychrophilum
AACACCCGCAGAATTTGCCCTTAAAGGTAAGAAAGTGGCCTAGAGCTAATTTTCCCCAGGCTACTGTCTACCAAAATGGGATCAGACCAGGATTCTCGGGCGCCAAAAGCAAAAATATGCCACGAAGAATCAAGGTTTCATGGTTTAGGTCTGCTATGCGAGTTGATTCGCATGCTAGTGAAAAACATCTGAACACGGGTAAGCAGCAATGCAGCGATGATTTTTCATCCAGAGCACAAGGTGGTATTTATGGTAGCTCCAGGTTTCATCAAATTTCTCGTAATCTTCGAACTCAGTAACCACAGGATTTCCCAATTGCTCTTTCAGCTTAAAGTCTGAGCGTCCAAGTGGTTTGAATTGATCGATACTGGCCATTCCGACAATTTCGTCGTTTATGCATTCGCAGTTAGAAAACAGGTGAGCAATTCCGTCTATATCTTCGCGGTAGCCGGATTTCACCAAGGTAAATCCGATGACAACAAATATCAAAGCCAGAATTATGTCTCTCATAGTTCAATACTAGAACAATCAGTCATCTCCGAGAAGCGTGATCACACCAATTAGTTGCTGTTCTTCTCTCTGTCAACAGTTGACCTTCGGCTTTTATCCGCCGTGCACCAGGTCACCATTGGGGCTGAAGTCGCGAATCATGACATTGCCATTCTTATCAAAGCTGGTGTTGGTGCTTGAGCCATCAGGTCTCTTCGTTTCCGAATTAGTAACAACGCCATTGGCATCAAATACATTGGTATTTTTGCTGCCATCGCTCTCATATTTTGTGTTGATAGAACTGCCATCAGGGCGCGCTGTTTCAGAGTTGGTGATATTGCCATCTTTGTCAAAGTGGCTAGTATTTCTGGTGCCATCTTGGCTGTAGGTTGAATTGTCTGATGATCCGTCAGCCTTCTTGCTTTCAGATTGTGTGCGATTGCCATCAGCGTCAAACACATTGGTATTTTTGCTGCCATCACTCTCATATTTTGTGTTGATAGAGCTGCCATCAGTGCGCTTGGTTTCAGAATTGGTGAGATTGCCATCTTTGTCAAAGTGGTTGGTGTCTCTCGTACCGTCTTGGCGGTAGGTTGAATTGTCTGATGATCCGTCAGCCTTCTTGCTTTCAGATTGTGTGCGATTGCCATCAGCATCAAATACATTGGTATTTTTGCTGCCATCTTTTTCGTAGCTAGTATTAATAGAGCTGCCGTCTGGTCGCTTGGTCTCAGAATTGGTCTTAAAGCCGTTTTCGTCAAATCTCGAACTTTCTCTTGTGCCATCACTGGAGGTGCTTGATTGAACGCTTGAGCCGTCGCTGTTCTTTGTGCTGCCTTGCATGTTGGCTTTGGCGCCATTGTCTGTGGGTCCGAAAGAAATGCCTTTGTCGTCTACGCTAGCTTTGGGCAAACTTCCAGCGGCGGTATCTGAGCCCTTTGGCATTTCTGGTCGCACCTTTTGACTGTAGGCCTCGGCGGCCGATGAACTTGCTGCTCTCTCTGCACCGCTATCACGGACATTTTCAACTTGATGTGAGTGATTGACGTTGTCGTTCATGAACAAGCTCCTTCTCTATAGCCAAATTTTGCTTAGTAAGTTCGCGGTCTAAATTTGTCGCTTGGTGCCGCTGCCAACTCGTTCATGATCACCCGGCGTTCGTGAAAAACTCGTGAAAGAACTCATGGAAACTGGGTGTCACAGTACTTTCACGTCTTAAAAAATGATGCCGATCGTAGACAAAAAATTGCCATTCGAGGGTAATAAATCTGCCAGACAAATTGATCGCTGATTGCTGATTGCTGATCGTTGATCGCAGATCGTAGATTGAGTGATCAATTCGACAACTGTTCTTTTCTCCGCCTAATCTTTGCTGGTGTTGCCTAGACTGATTAGAAGTTGGCAGTCAAAACAGATGAAATGAATAAAGAGATCCAGATCAGGCCTAAGCAATTGAACGAGTGCAAGATAAGCAGCAATAACAAAGGAAATGGCATGAACAGATTAAAGAGAGCGGTGAGCGCAGGTTTGCTGGCGACGCTCTTCAGTGTTAACTACACTGCCGTTGCTTTTGCCGCCGTACCAGAATCAAGTGTACAAGCCGTTAAGAAGGAAGTGATAGAAGTGTCTACTACAGTTAAAGACATACCTCTGGTCGAAAAATATCTCTTAGATGGTCGACTAAAAGAAGGTGAAGTGGCACTTGTGGCTCATTTGAAAGAGCATGACAGTGACGATCAAGCTCGCTTTGGCCTGGGTGTATTGCAGTTTCTGCGGGCGGTAGAGGGTCTGGGGCAGTCTTTTACTCGTTATGGTGTTCGCACTTATAGAAATCACGGATTTATTCTGCCTTTCCTGCGCCTACCGGCAGCAACCAACGAAAATTCCAAGACCATTAGCTACTTCAAACTGCGCGAGATCGTCGAGACTTTTCAGAAGCAATTGATGCAGGCCGAATCTACACTGGCACCGATTAGCGATGCTGAAGTCAAATTGCCGCTGCATTTCGGCATGATCAAATTAGACTTGAATGGCACAGCGCACTCAACCAATGTTCAGGGCAGTGACGACAATAGAAGTCTGTGGAAAGTTTATGCCAAGCTCACCAATAACTCTAATGTTCCAATTGAAAAAGCAGAGCAGTTTTTCATCAAGTTTGATCGTGGAGACGTTCATTGGCTCAGGGGTTATTGCCACTTGCTCTCGAGTGTTTGCGATATTTATCTAGCGCACGATAGCAAAGATCTCTTTGAGCGCACAGCTCATCTCTTTTTCAACAAGGTAGATACTCCCTATCAGTTTTTGAGTAAGTCTAAGCGTATACGCACTATTGGCGCCAGCGATGTGGAAATCTTGGACTTAGTTGCTTTTATACATCTGATCAGGTGTGATGTGATTGAGCCGAAGAGAATGGCTTCAGCACTAGATCATCTTCAGGCTGTGATTGATCAGAGTCGCGAGACCTGGAAGTGGATCATGGCAGAAGAAGATGATGATCACGAATGGTTGCCTAATCCCCGGCAAACAGGTGTGATTCCTAACGCTCGTGTGACTGAGCAAATGGTTTTAGCCTGGTCTGGAATTATGACGGAGAGCGAAAAGATCTTGTCAGGAGAATTGTTGATTCCGTTTTGGCGCGGTAGCGACAGTGACCATCGCGGTATTAATTTGCGCAAGGTATTTTTGCAGCCGCAACGATTTGACCTTGTGCTCTGGGTGCAAGGCTCGGCTGCAGCGCCCTATCTAGAAGAAGGCAAGCTGAGCCGTGGTCAAACCTGGAGAGATCTGCGCGGCGAATTTGGCAATCATTTTCCTGGATTTGCTTTGTGGTTCAACTAAGCAAAGTCACTTGAAAAGTAGCTTTTCTAGCTATTGGTCACGTTTTGCTCGGTGTCTGCTGCCGTTTGTAATGAAGCTATCTCTGCTACTGCGAGCTAATGTTGACGCTATCCCTGCTAGTTGTTCTGCTGGTGAGCTTAAGCGAGTGCCATAAAACTTTGCCTAAATGTAATCGCTGCGTGAAAATTCCCGCTCAGTTTTCCTCAATTTTCCTGACATCTAAACTTTAAGCACTTTTGATGTCATGCGGATTCTCGTCTTCTTGGTTGTCAGAAGCCAAGAGTCGTTACCAGTGCGGCGCTGAAGAGTTTTAGTTGTAGCCGTTTTGATAATTGGCTTAGTACATTACGCGCCTGTCGTCATCTTGAGAATAGGAAGTTAAAGGTGATATTCATGAGTTCTATACAAATTCTCTTTTAATTTACAGTCACGCAGATAGAACCTACCCCCGACTCTTATCACTCAAATTCTCTTTCACCCCGGGTGAACTGTTGAATGCTTGAGTCAAGAGCGGCAACCCATCTGCCTTTCTAATGTCTAACCCAGAAAGAGAGAAACGTCATGAACGATATGACCAACTCGCTGACCTGGAAACGCCTCTATGCAATTGCCAAACCCTTCTGGGTTTCGTCACAGAAAGGTCGAGGAATCGCCCTCTTGGTGGCTGTTTTGCTGTTGCTCTCGGGTGTCTCTGCGGTCAACGTCTACATCAACTACATCGCTGGCAAGTTCGCTACTGCACTGCAGTTGCGTGATGTTGGCCAGTATTATGTCTTCTTATTCACGTACGCAGCAGCGTTGCTGGTGGCTACTCCCATCATCATCTACTACCAGTTTCTGCGTACGAAACTCTCCTTGGTTTGGCGTCGCTGGCTGTCACAACACCTGATCAGTCGATACTTCGCCAACCGCGCTTACTACAAGATCAGCTCTGACCCCAACATGGACAATCCCGATGAGCGGTTGACCCAAGACGTGGAGACGTTTTGCAATTCTGCTGTGGGGCTGTCCATTGCTGTGCTCGACGCCGTTATCACTGTAGTGAGCTTCGTTGGTGTGCTCTACACCATCTCGGCAATGCTCACCTTCGTTGTCATCGTCTACTCGCTGTTTGGCTGCTTTCTCACGCTCTATATCGGCCGCCGACTGGTTGACTTGCAGTTTCAGCACACCAAGCTCGAAGCTGATTTGCGCTACGTCATGACCGATGTGCGACGCGATGTTGAGTCGATTGCCTTTTACGGCGGTGAGCGGCGTGCCAAGTTGCAAGTCTTTCGCGCTGTCAAAGACGCCATCGGCAACCTCGAGCTGATGATGATTCTGAACCGCAACCTGGGCTTTTTTACCACCAACTACAATGCCCTTGTGGTGCTCATTCCTGCTGCAGTGATTGCCCCGCTCTACTTTGCCGGCGACATGCAGTTTGGTGACATCACCAGAGCTGGTATGGCCTTTGCCCAGGTCTTCGGTGGCATGACCTTGATCATTGGTCAGTTCATCGGCATCAGTGCCTTCACTGCCAACGTCAATCGGCTTGGCTCGTTCCTTGAGTCAATGGACGCTCTGGCCGACAAGTGCTCACTGCCTTGCAAAGAAATCGAACTGATTGAGTCAGATCGTCTTGCCCTCACTAACGTTTCAGTGCTAAGCCCAGATGCTACGCGCACACTGATTTCGTCATTGACGGTGTCAGTTTCAGCTGGCTCATCGTTGCTCATCACTGGGCCGAGCGGCAGCGGAAAGTCATCGCTTCTACGCGCCATTGCCGGACTCTGGCAAGCTGGCAGCGGACGCATCGAGCGACCGGGGCGGGAGAAACTGATGTTTCTTCCTCAGCGGCCCTTCGTTCCCAAGTCGACCCTGCGCAAGGCGCTGTGTTACCCCATGACGAACACGAGACAGAGCGACACCCAGCTGTTGGCTCTGCTCAAGCTCGTTAATCTGCCAGATCTCGCCATGCAGTCTGGCGGCCTTGATGTCGAACACGACTGGCGCGACAAGCTTTCGCTTGGTGAGCAGCAGCGCTTGAGCTTTGCTCGAGTGATTCTTGCCAAGCCTGCTTACGCCTTTCTCGACGAAGCCAGTTCTGCCCTGGATGACGCCAACGAAAGACTGCTCTATACCCTGCTCAGCAGCGTAGGGAGCACAGTCATCAGTGTCGGTCACCGCAGTAGTTTGCTGGAACACCACGACACCGTTCTTGAGCTCAAGGGCGGTGGCGAGTGGGAGCTGCGTGCTTCTAAATAAGCTGTTGCTTCTCGTCTGAAGCTTCCGCGTAGAGCTTTCAGCACGAGGCTTCCACAAAGCTTCTATAGGCCGGCCCTGACCTCAGGGCCGGTCATATTTCTAATCTCAAAAACCACATTCACAAGAAGTGGAGAACACCATGGGACGCCATAAATTACAAATACATGCCCCGCTTCTCTCGCGCATCGGTTCACCCCCGATTGGAGAAGAGGGCAAGAAGCGCGCCAGCAAGAAGGCCAACACCGCATCTAAGTCGCGGCGTGGGTCTGTTGTGATCGGCCGTAACATCAGTGCCAGCAATGACATGATGCTCGAGAGGGTGCAGCGCGCACACTTTCAATACTTCCTCGACTACCAGGATAAGACCACCGGTCTCATTCTCGACCGCACCCGCCTGGACGGGCCTGCCACCATTGCTGGTGTGGGTTTCGCTCTCAGCGCCTATGGCGCCGCCAGCAAGCGTCTCTGGGTCAGTCGTACTGAAGCCGTTGCCTACACCCTGCGGGTATTGCGCACTCTCTGGAACGTTCCCCAGGGTGAGCAGACCGAGGGCGTCAACGGCTATCGCGGGTTCTTCTATCACTTCCTCAACCCGGCTACCGGTACTCGGGCCACAGCGCCTCAGTTCTGGAATTCTGAACTGTCGAGCATCGATACGGCATTGCTGATGGCAGGCGTTCGTTTCGCCCGCTATTTCTACCGGGGCAAGTCTCCTGAGGAAGTCGAGATTCGTGACCTGGCTGACAAGCTCTACAACCGTGTGGAGTGGAGCTGGCTCGTGCGCGAGAGTGGTCTGATTGGCCACGGTTGGACGCCGGAGGGTGGCTTGATTCCCAGCGTCTACGCTGGCTATAGCGAAGCGCCTTTGCTCTATCTTCTGGCCATCGGTTCGCCCACCTACCCGGCTCCGGCCGCTTCGTGGGATGCTCTCTTTGCCAAGCCAGAGTTTGCTCAGCAAGATGGCAAAACCTATGTCAGCATGCCGGGGCAGCCGCTCTTTTGCTACCAGTTTCCGCAGAGTTTCATCGACTTTCGCGGTATCAGAGACAAGCTCAACCGCAAGCTCGGTATCGATTATTTCGAAAACAGCAAGCGGGCGACCCTGGCTCAGCATCAGTACGCTGTCGAGAACCCCCAGGGTTTTCGAGGCTACGACCGCCTGAACTGGGGCCTGACAGCTTGTGATGGACCGGGTGATGTCACCAAAATTGTGGACGGCAAGGAACGCACCTTCTCTTGGTACAGAGAACGGGGCTGCCCTGCAGGTCATGACGATGGCACCATTGCCCCTACCGCTGCCATCAGCTCGTTGCCCTTCGCACCGATGCTTGTGCTCAGCACCATTCGTGGTTGGTTGAAGAATCGGCCCGAACTTTTCTCTATGCACGGCTTTGCTGATGCTTTCAATCCTACCTTCGGCGCCAGTCTGCGCTCTGGTTGGGTCGACGCTGAACGCATTGCCATCGACCAGGGGCCGATAGTGCTCATGATCGAGAACTATCGCTCCGGCTTGGTCTGGAACACCATGCGTCGTGACCCGGCCCTCGTGAGAGCTCTGCGCAAGGCAGACTTTCAGGGCGGCTGGCTCGCGAAATAGATTTACCAACTCTCTAACCAC
>CALRJJ020000251.1:0-7178 GCA_943367505.1 Flavobacterium psychrophilum
CACCAACCTTCTCAATGGCATCAAAGTGCCGGTCTATGGTGATGGCCTCAATGTGCGCGACTGGTTGCACGTTGAAGATCATTGCAGCGCTATTGACCTGGCTTTCCATAAAGGGCAACCGGGCGAAGTTTATAACGTTGGCGGCAACAACGAACGCACCAATATGCAAATCACCAAACTAGTTCTAAAAGAGCTAGGAAAAGGTGAAGAGATGATCAACTACGTGGCCGATCGCCTTGGCCACGATCGCCGCTATGCCATTGATTCTTCAAAGATTCAAAAAGAATTGGGCTGGAAACCAAAACATACTTTCGAAACCGGTATTCACGAAACGCTAAAATGGTACACCTCAAATACAGCCTGGGTAAAGGCTGTAACCAAGCCACACAGTTCTGATCTAGCTGCAAAAAAAGAATTGGTAGCAAACAAATGAAGCTCCTTGTCACCGGGGCTGGTGGCATGCTTGGGCAAACACTCAGCCCGTACTTAGCCAAGCGCGGCCACGATGTGGCCGCCTTTGGCAAAGAAGAATTAGACATTACTGACGGCGACTTGGTGCAACAAGTGGTAGCCGAACAGCGCCCAGAACTAATTGTGCACTGTGCTGCTTACACTCAAGTTGACCAGGCCGAGACCGAGCAAGAAACGGCCTTTGCTATTAACGAGCGCGGCACAGAGAACGTGGCACTAGCCGCCAGCAAACTCAATATTCCTATGCTGTTCGTCAGTACCGACTATGTTTTCGATGGCAGCAATAACAAACCATACAAAACTGACGACCCCACTGGGCCAATTTCAGTTTATGGGAAATCGAAATTAGCTGGCGAATTAGCCGTGCAGCGACACTGCCAGAACTACTACATAGTTCGCACCAGCTGGCTCTATGGCCCCTATGGGCGCAATTTTGTTGACACAATCTACAAATTAGCTCAGGAGCGCGATCAAATAAAGGTTGTAGCCGATCAGGTCGGGTCGCCAACCAGTACTGCCACACTCTCTGAAATGATTGCAGACCTGATTGCTAGCGGTCGCTACGGTATCTACCATGCCACCGACGAAGGCGTAACTAGCTGGTTTGACTTTGCCCGCGAGATAGTCAAGGACCTCGAAGCCAAAGGTAAAAAAGTCGAAGTAGTGCCAATCGAAACAAAAGACATGCCAAGACCAGCGCCGAGACCAGCTTATTCAGCCCTCGATAAAAGCGATTTGATTAAAGCGCTAGGAAGACCCCTGACGCCGTGGCAAGAGGCCTTACATCAATACATGCAAACACAAAGCGTTAAGGCCCCAGCCTGAGACTGGGCCATTTTGGGCTCAAATCTGTTATTCTTAAGGCCATTCAGTACTATTAACTACAGCTCCACAATAGAAACACCTCAAAAACGTGCCTCAATCAATGACAATTTTGAAACCACTATCAGCCGAAGCAATCGGTCAAGAATACAAAAAAGAATTGTCTGTTCAAGACTATTCAAAGAAAACCGTTATTGACGGTGTGCAAATTATCAATTTGCCCATGTTCTACGACGATGGCGGCTCACTGGCTGAAATAGTGCGTTTTGACGACAATGGTTGTTTGCAGATTTTGCCTGAGTTCAAAGTCAAGCAAACCACTTACTCGCAAATGCTACCTGGCACAATCAAAGCTTTTCACCTGCACTACAACCAAGAAGACGTCTGGTTCGTAATGCCTTACGACAGACTTCTAATCGGTCTATTTGACGCTCGCAAAGAGTCACCAACCTATAACCAAAGCATGCGTTTCATCCTTGGTTCTGGCCGGGCCCAAGCCCTTTACATTCCTCGTGGCGTTGCTCATGGCCTTGCTAACGTTTTCCAAAACCCAGCGAACATGATCTACTTCGTCAATCAGTGCTTCGACGCCAATGAACCTGACGAAAGAAGATTGCCATGGGATATCCTTGGCGAAGATTTCTGGACAATCAAAAAAGGCTAAAGCCTTTGCAAATATGATTTTCACAACATGAATATAAACTGGAGGGAAGCATGAGAATTTGTTTCATCTCTCGCGAATACCCACCAGACACAGGCTGGGGCGGCATTGGTGCATACACCTATCAACTCTGCCGCGAACTAGCCCGCCAAGGTCATGACGTACACGTGGTGTGCCTCACTAAAAAAATCGTTAGCGGAGCCAATCCGCCAATGTCAAAAGACGACCAGGTGCATGTTCATCGTGTTGTTTGGGCCGATTCATTACGTCTAGCCGCTCTCCTCAACGTCACCCAACCAAACACCCACCACGTCTTACGTGCAGCCTTGCCCATGTGGAAGAAGTTTTTGGAATTGCACAGAGCGCAACCTTTCGATGCTGTCGAGGCACCAGATCACCTGGCCGAGGGTATCTTCCTAGCCATTACTCGCATCGCGCCTTTAGTAATTCGTCTGCATACACCTTATTCAAAATTTGTTGCGGAAGGCTATCACAACATAAAGAACGATTTTGATAGCTTTATCGTATCGACTCTTGAGCGTCTAGCCATGTCTGAAGCAGACGTGCTTTCTTCACCTAGCGTCAATCTCGCCGAATATGTAGCAAAAGACACCGGAGTGGCACTGGAACAAATTCAAATTGTGCGAAATCCAGTTGACACAGAGAAGTTTTCACCCGAAGGTAAAACTGCTGATTTGCAAAGCCCATTTAATGCCCAATCAGGAAGCAAACTCGTTTACTTTGCCGGACGACTAGAAGAGCGCAAAGGCATTAAGTATCTCATTCAAGCAGTGCCGCAAGTAGTAAAAGCAGTGCCAGAGGCACGTTTTATCGTCGTGGGCGCTGACACCAATACTGGTGCAGGTAAAACATCGGTTTTAAAATCACTAAAAGAATTTCTAGCCAAAAATTCTTGCTTAGACAAAGTGCATTTTGTCAGCCATGTTGCCCTGGCTCAAATGCCTGAATATTACCGAGTCGCCGACGTTTGCACCGTGCCGTCTCTATTTGACAATGCACCATATACAGTACTGGAAGCACTGGCCAGTGGCAAACCGGTTATAGGCAGCACAGCTGGCGGCACGCCAGAATATATTGAGCCCAATGTCACCGGCCTACACGTACCCAAAGCTGATGCTGCTGCGCTGGCAGAGGCAATTATCGCCATGCTATCAGACGACAATAAACGCTTAGAAGCGGGCAAGGCCGCCAGACAAGCAGCCCTAAACCAATATGCCTGCGGCGTCATTGCCAAAGAAGCATTGCGAACCTACACTCTAGCTCAAGAACGGCACACTCTTCGCAAAAGTGATGCCATTTATAAGAAGGCACCAGAACAATTGGCCCACGACGTGGTGCAATTCGTAAAGGGCTACCACGGCCATATGCATACCTTTGGCGAGAACCTATCGATGCGCTACCGCACCGGGCTCGGCCTAAAACTTCTATTCACCAGGCCAAAGCTATCAGCGGTAAAAGTAGCCCTGGCCTCGGGCAAAATCATGAACAAGATCTCCAATCAACCAGCAGGCTTGAACAACTTCGTCTCGCGCCTAGAGAAGACCGTTGAACATAAAAGTCAGGAAGAGTGGGAGTAGACCAAATCGCCTTCCGCTCTCATTAGCATCACTCAATCACACGAAGATTAGGCAGGGTTGCGCGCAAGCGCGCCTCGCTGGAGGCAGGCAAGTGCGCTATCACAAGCCGCTCCAGCTTATGAAATTGAAGCAGTGTATCAACGCAATTATCATCGACATTGGTAAAACTGATATCGAGATCGCGCAAATTACTTAGCTCTGTCAATATCTTCAAATCATCATTAGTAAGCGAGCTATATTGCAGCGACAGCGTTCGAAGCGAAGCCATCGAAGCAACGGCCTTAAGATCGTCTTTGGACAGCACCGCAGAACTAATTGTCAGTGACGTCAAATGTGCATTGTGAGCAATTACTTTGATCTGCGCGGAAACATTTGCACCACCATCAAAGAAGAGAGTTTGTACTTTACTGATTGGAATCAAATTAGCAAAGACAGCAGGATCAATCTTGCAGCTATAAAACGCTAGCGATTTTAGATTGGTCAATCGATTGAGGTAACTAGTGCTGTCAGGATTCAGCTCCATAGCTTGAAGACTGAGAGTTTCTAAAGAAGTGAGCTTGGCAATAGCCGATAACATATCACCAACCTTAGTTGGTTCAGAAGCAAGAGCGAGTGCCTTTAAGTCATCACTACGAAAATAGTTTAGAAGTCGCGGATGCAACTGCACATTGGCATTACTTTTTAAAGCCAGATTCAATCGAAGTGGCAACTCAACTGTGCCGGAAGCAGCATGTTCAAGGTTGCGGCCTCCCGAGCGCCAATAAAACGTACCAAGCGATACCCCAGCCGGAAAAGTAAATACCCTATATTTTTCGCCATTATTAGTGACAATTTGCGAATAGTACTTAAACGGCTTCGCCAAGAAGACCAAAGCTTCAAGGTCTTGTGGTGACTCGACATGGCTTCGTGCCGACATCTCCTCACCCACATCGGTCATACGCGGCAGATTTCGCAGACCACCGGTTGCTAGAGTTTTATCCACGACAGGCTTTCCCTTTGGCACCATGGGCTGAAAGGCGATAACAAAAACAGCCGCTCCAGCCAAGCTCAAGGCAAGAAAGGCCCCAAGCCCATAGCCAAGCAATAAAGCCCCTTTTGAATCGGCCTGGTCAGCTGGAGAATCGCTCCTAGCACTTCTCGGCGACCCAACATAAGTCTCTAAATTTTTACCATCTCTGATACGAGTCAAATCAATGGCCATCTCTTTGGCCGACTGATAGCGCTCGTCGGGCAATTTGGCCAAACACCTGGCGAGTACCACATCGAGTGATGGTGGGAAAGCAAAATCGCAGACATCCGACAACAGCGGTATCTCGTCTTCTTCATGGAGCATGGCTATTTCTAAAGAACTAGCGCTCTCATAAGGAACATAGCCAGTCAATGTTTCAAACAGACTACAGCCCACTGAATATATGTCTGAGCGAAAATCTATCTGTTCACCACGGCACTGCTCAGGGCTCATGTAATAAGGGCTGCCAAACACCTCTCCGACAGCAGTAAGCTCCTGATTATGCTTATCACCCAGAAGCTTGGAGATACCGAAATCGAGAATCTTAATTTCCTGATTGCGGCAAATGAATATATTGGCCGGCTTAATGTCACGATGGACAACATTGTTGCGGTGAGCATAGGCCAGAGCATCTAAAACAGCGAGAAATATTGAAATAGTATATTCAAGCTCTTGGGCTCCCTTTCTCACAAGTAAATCTTCGAGTGTCTCACCTTCAAGATAGTCCATTGAGTAATAAGGCACTGTGTTTTCGTGAATACCAAGGTCGTAGACACGAACGAGACCTGAGTGATTTAATGCGGCGAGAGTTTTGGCCTCTGCCTTAAAGCGCAACCAACTTTGTTCGCTGACAATACTTGGAGATAGAATTTTCAAAGCGTATCGTCGGTTAAGACTTAGGTGCTGAGTCAGATAGACAATACCCATACCGCCTTCGCCAATCACAGAAATAATCCTGAAGGCGCCACCAATTACGGTACCGGGCGAAAAATCAAGCTGCGCAATCTTTCGATCAGACTCGACATTGAGCTTAAAACTAGCTGTATAGCCCCGCTTCTCGGCCACGGCCTGCCGACGCACTTGAGTATTCGTGCGCGCCAAACGCTGCTTCTTTGGCAGCACTGGCTGAGCACACTGGCAGCGCAACTCTTGAAACAAAAAAGAAGTGAAAGAACCGGCTCGCTTCTTTGCTGCGGACTTTCCGCAGCGGCCGCAAACTTGGCTTGAATTCTGCTCTTGTCGGTCAATGGCCTGACTCTTATTGCATTGACAATAGTTCTGCTGAAACAAATACGACGTAAACGAGCCAGCACGCGTGTTGACTAGAGACTTTCCGCATTGCTTGCATTTACCACTCAATAGCTATCCTCTATTTAAAATGCTTTAGATGAGGCAATCTCTGAGCCAAGAATTTTTCATTACCATCGGTGAGCAAATCATCGGGGAGAATTAACACTTCCAAATCCTTAAACTTGGCCACCGAGTCAAGACAGCCTTGATCTAATTTGCCGCACTGATCTAAATTCAGTCTTTTGAGCTTTTGCAAAACAGTTAGCTGCTCCAGTTCATCATTAGTGAGCGAACAATTATTCAAAGACAAATCCAGCAACTGCGGCATGGCAACTAGGTTAGCAATATCGACTGATGACAAAGTATTATCGGTTAGAGAGAGGACAGTAACAGTTTTGGATTTTTTCAAGACTTCTAACACGCCAGAAATATCTTTGACACCATCAGCCCTATATGAATGCAGTTGCTCTAGGAATTTTTGCTTAGCCAACAGCTCACCAGAAACGTGACAGTGGCGCAAATCGATTCCTGTAAGCTGAGGGAAGCCATTTAGAGCGACAATATCTTCAGGGAGAAGACTGGCTCGGTTAAAAGCAAGATGCTTAAGTGCTGCTAGTTGATGCAGATTGGGAAGTAGTTGGCGACTAACAGGCGAAACATCGTCTAGATAGAGGGTGTGCAAATCATCTGGACGAAAATACCTGAACAAAGCGGGATACGCCTTGACGGCCTCTCCGGTACTCAATCGCAAAGCGGTGCCAGCAAATATCATCACTTCCCCCTGAGCAGGTAGTGTAATATTCTGCCCCCGCTTATCAACGAATGTCAGCACACCAAGCGAAAAAGTCTTAGGAAAGGAGAATAGGCGTCCCCGGCCTGCAGGTGCAAATACAACCTTAGAGTAGAACTCAGGCTTTGCTGCTAAGAAGGTTTCTATCGCCTTCCTCTTCTCGTCACTAAGCTCGTCGTCTAACGGACCAGCGCCGATATACAGCGAAGCCAGAGATTTCTCGTCATTGAGATTGAAATTTTCTTGGTGTTTAGCCGTCGCTGAAGGCAGGCCAGAAGTTGATGAGGCAGATGATGATGATGATGATGATTGCGCCGGAGACTGCAAGGATTTATATCTAGAATCGAGCAAGACATACAAACCGCCGCAGCCTAGAAGCACGACAGCCAGAGAGAGGGCTAGCAGCACGGGCAAATGATTGGCATGCTTGCCTCGACGCCCCAGCGAAGTTGACACTCCAGCTGGTGCAATAGGTGGTGCAACAGTTTTACCGTCGCGCACGCGCACCAAATCTAACGCCATTTGCTCGGCCGATTG
>CALRJJ020000252.1:0-7166 GCA_943367505.1 Flavobacterium psychrophilum
TCATCTCTGACGTGCGAACTTACCTTGTCAGCACCAGATTCGACTTTTTCGACCGGCTGGTCTCTTTCAACGGTATTACTGTTTGCCACTATTGGTCACTTCTTGTGCTGGATGTTAACTTGAAAAAATAGCCTTGAAAGTTAGAACTAAAGGTTGGTAAAAGTGTCTGCACTAATAGCTATCCCAAATCACGAGATTTTCGACACTCTCCCGAGATCTTCATCATAGACCAAACAGGTTCTTTATTGTGGGGGGAAACCCCCACCCTGTCTGTAAGCCAGCAAACATTTGGAAAAAACATTGGCCCGGTTAAGCATTAATGTAATTCTGACGACGTGAAAATGCCGTGACAATTGAAATTTTAAGAGTTCAATCTGCAGTTGGCGCATTGCAGAATAGCTCTAATGTTTCGCCGTAATAGCGGTCGGTTTGTCCCAGATGAATCATGCCTAAGCGCTCGACCACTTTACGCGACGCTAAATTAGCACTATCAACCACTGCAAAAATCTGAGGCAATGCCAGGGTATTAAGGCCGAAATCGAGAGCTGCAGCTCCGGCTTCACTAGCGTAACCCGCACCCCAAGCTGAGCGGCGCAGATGCCAGCCGACTTCCCAGTCATTAGTTGGCAACAAATTTTGATCAGGCAAGCGCTTCAGCAAAATAGTGCCAAGCAAAACATCATCATCTTTACGAAGCAAAGCCATGATTCCTCGCCCGCCCTCGCAAGCAGCATAGCGAGCTAATCTCTGTTCAGTAACAGCGACAGAACTGTCAGCAGAACTAATTTCTGCGCTTTTACTGCTGCCCAAGAAACGAGTAACTTCTTCATCACCATACAGCAAGAATGCCGCTTCGGCATCTTGCTGTGGGATGAAGGTTCTTGCATACAAGCGAGAAGATTGAAAGATAATACTTGCAGTCATTCTCATACTATAAACGAAAGGCCAGCGAAACTAGGGCGTAGCTGGCACCGGAGTGACAACGGGTTTGGCACCTTTTTGCCAATCAACGGTGTAGTCACCCTTGTTCTGTGTATCAATTGTAGAAGTAGCGCCAGAGCCCTTGGTGTAGTTAGTACTGCCATCATAACCATACGGCTGACCAGATGCCGTATTGAAATCTTTGCCGCTATTGCGAGTGCCTGTGCCGGTTTGAGCGTTATAAACATTGTTGCTATAGCCCGATGCCGAACCACCATTGGGTCCCTGACTAGAGAATTGACTTGCTCTTGCGCCCCCTACCCCTTTCTTGAAAGCACCAGCATTAGCACCCTGGAAAGTGCCGCCGTTCGGCCCGGCAAAGCTTCCAGCACGGAAGCCCGCGGCTCCACTGCCGTAACGCACGGCCCTACCACCAGCGCTGCTGCCATATTGCCCTTGCCTGGCAAAACCGCCAACCGCCCCATTCGCCCCGCGAGCAAAGCCTCCGCGAGCCTGAGCTTGGGTAGTGGAAGCAGCAGTCAATGCCATCGCGGCCACAGCAATACAAGCCGCTTTCATTACTCGTTTCATAGTTGCACCTCAAAAGTCGTCTACGAAAACTAATACGCAGCCAAAACAAAAAAGTTTCACTGTCACTTTCACGAACTTTTCATGGCTGTCGCCGTAAGCTGCAAGCATCCTGTTGAGAGAAAGAGGACTTTACTAAATGGCGAAAATAGAGAGTTTGTTGCAGGCAATTGAAAACGGTGACGGAAAATCTGTACGTGACTATATGATTGGCTTCTCATTTGAAACACAACTGAACATAGCTCGGCGCTTACAAACACTCAACTCGCGCAGACGCAATCAAAGAGATGCAATTTGCAGTACATTACCACCGAGTATTTATGCTCAATTTGAAATGGTTGAATGTGGCGGCTGCACCCAAGAGCGCCTCACTGTAAGAGTGGTAAAAGCCGGGAGAGCCGAAGACATCTATACCATTCAAAAGAACAACAAAACCGGTCGTCTCCTCGTTCGCTTTCAATTCCAAGGATCGCCAATCAGATCACACGGCACTCTCACACTTTCAAAAGTAGAGACACACCATAGCGAAAACGCCGATGGCACAGCTAATCTAGCTCAAAACCAGGCCTATATTGCCGCTTACAACCCTGGTCCCGACGGCTTCAGCGCTCTCACTCCATTGAATATGGCTGGCTAATCTCAAACTGTTTCACTTACCACCAGCGTCTGTGATGATGGTGGCACGCATTATTGAAATTGTAGCCGCGGTTATAGTTATTACCGTAGTTATAGTTGTAGTTACCGCGATAAGAGTTTATGGGCAAAATGTAGCGCAAGGCATTCAAGCCATTGCCGTAACCATAGCCACTACCAAAAGAATTGTAGCCGCCCCAACGGTAGCTCCAAGCTGGCGAAGCGCTTACTGTAACGGCAACAAGAGTGGCAGCTACTGCCGAAACAAGCAATTGTATTTTCATGATTTATCCTCCCAGTGACATCCTGGCAAGCTTATTAAACTGCTTGTCTGTGAGGCTGGCGTGAATATAGACTGGGCCTAAATACTAGTTCTTTACTACAGTGAGAACATCGCCCATCGCTGTTGAGCTAGAGGCAATTACACCGGCCGGTAGCTCCAGACATTGCTTAGCCTGGCCAAACACTCGTGACATTTTTCCTGGAGCGATATTCTCAACCAAGCCGACCACTTTATACTGGTCGTCGAGAAAGACGCAATCAATGGGATATTTCATACCGAACATATGAATACTGTTGCAGGGCGCAATGAGCAGACCCTCACCAGCAGGCAAAGATTTTGTTCCTAAGAGGCCTTTCAATCTGCTCAAAAACGTTTTGGCCACGCGCGCATTCTCTGCCACCACTGTATCTCGGGCAGCATTAACAAATCGCAGAGAGGAAGCTTGTTTTAGACCAGCAGCCACTTTCGACTTTACTTCAAGCCAGACATGATTGGACCGATAGCATTGAGAATGGTTACCACAGCTGGTCCAAGCATCGGACAAAGAATCAAAGGCATAACGAAGACCATGATTACTGGAACCATCTTAACTGGCACCTTACCAGCTTCTTCTTCTTTCTTACGCTTCAATCTGTCTCTCAAAGCTGATGCTTGCTGACGCAATGGATACGACATGTCAGCACCCTTTGCTTCAGCAGCAATCAGAGCAGATGCCATGTTAATCAGTTCGTCTACGCCGCATCTTTCACCCATTTCGCGCATGGCGTAAGGCACAGACTTAGCGAACACCTTAACGTCTGAAATCAGCTGTTGCATCTCAATACTGAGAATTGGGCAGGACAGTACAACTTCTTTAGATACTTTGTCGATGGCGAGCATCATACCAAGACCGGCTTGGGCGCAAACAATGAGCAAGTCGATGATGACAGGCAGTTCTTTCAAAATCTGATCTTGGCGCTTTTTCACCCGGCTGCCGAGGAAGAAGTTAGGCATAATCCAGGTAGGGATGGCACCAATCAAGCCACCAAGCAACATGATTGGGTTAGTGATAGCCGAGAAGAATGTCATCACCAGAACTGAACCGGTGAGCAGCACCTTGATACCAATAAAAATAGCCATGTGCTGCGGAGTACGGTAGTTAGCCATGTTGAGCAAAATTACTGTACGTTTGTCGGCCAAAGCTGGCATCAAAGACAGGGCGAACTGACCAACAAATTCAGCCAATTTCAAAATGACCGAATCTTTTGGCTTCTCAGCTGAACTGTCCTCTTGCTGCTTGCGAGGACGAATACGCACACCGTAGTTGTCTACCTGCATGCCGAATACCGGCCTGAGTACCAGTAAGCAGCTTGCTACTACACAGGTAAAGACTAGTATCGCTAAAACTGGCATTGGCATGGTGAACACTATCCCTATGAATGAAAGACCAACTTAAGACGAACCATGAGGATGAAATTAGACCTCGAAGGTCACCATTTTCTGGAGAATCCAGAAGCCGAACAACTCCCAACAGACCAAAGCTACCATTACTAGTCTAGCAACTGGGTGGTTCAAAAAGGGTGTCATGTATGCAGGTGTCAAGAAGTAAGTTCCAACTGTAATCAAATAAGGCAGACAGCCGATGAATGTAGCTGTTGCTTTACCCTGCGAAGTAAGAGCATTGAGGAAGTCGCGTAACTTGAATCTTTCACGAATGGCATCAGCAATGGTAGCTACAACGTCAGCCAAGTTACCGCCCACGTCCTGGGAGATGAAGATGGCCTGGGTGAGGAGCTTAAAGTCGGGGGCCTTAATCCGGAAAGACATCTCAAGCATGACGTCTCTGAATGGTTTACCAAGCTGCAGTGAAATCAATCCGCGCTTGAACTCGCTTCTGATTGGATCAGCTCCGGTGTCTGAGATAACTTTGAATACTTCCATAACAGGTGAACCGGCTCTCAGTGCCGATACCATTGTTTCTAGAATCTGAGGCAATTGCTCGGTCATGCGAGCTTGTCTCTTCTTCGCTGCTTCACCTAGGTAATAGACGAAGCCAGCGGCGCCAACTGGCAAACCAACAAAGAAACCAACTGGCGACAGTTCAGCCATACCGCCAACAACGAAGCCAATGGCAAATAGCACTCCGGTACCAATGGCGGTACAAATCCAGTAGGTTTTCATCTTGTCGTATTCGGCTTCTTTACCAGCCAAAGCCAAGAGTCGAGACAGATAGTCCTGACGCTGAGTGACGAAAATACTTTCTGGATCTGCTCTATCGTTGAGCTTCTCAGCCATACGACGAGAGTGTTTAGCAAGCCTGGAGAGCTGGTCAACACTATCGCGACGGAGAAGGACCATCAAAAGAAGGCCGACCACCAAAATTGAGACGAATAATACTGGGCCGTTCATGATTTCAAATCTCTATAGTTAGCGGGGAATTCAAAATTTAAAAGACCGCTCCCATTTTTGCAATGAGAGCAGCCTTTCCAAACACTTCGATTTACCTGAGCCACTCGAGCTTGAATGGAACAGCTTCTTGTTCCAACTGCTCCAAGAACTTCGGAGGTAGACCAGAACCCATGTGGCGACATTTGAAGAAGCCTCTGGCATCGCGGCCTTCCCGCTCAAGGACGAACATACTCGAAATGGCGATGGTATCACCTTCCATACCGGTGATCTCGGCGATTTCGGTTACCCGTCTTGTACCGTCTTCTAGACGGCTGATCTGAACAATCAGCTGAATAGCAGAAGCGATTAGTTCGCGGGCTGCTTTCTGCGGCATTTCCATACCGCACATCAGAATCATGTTCTCAAGACGCTTCGTACAGTCTCTAGGATTGTTCGAGTGAATTGTGGTCATGGAGCCGGAGTGACCGGTGTTCATGGCCTGCAACATGTCGAACGCTTCTTCTCCCCGACATTCTCCAAGAATGATGCGGTCAGGTCGCATACGCAGACAGTTAATAACTAACATCCGCTGTGTGATCTGGCCTCGTCCTTCTGTGTTTGGCGGACGAGTTTCCATGCGCACCCAGTGCTCGTGTTGTAAGCGCAATTCAGCCGCGTCTTCAATCGTGATGATGCGTTCGCGGGGGTTAATGTGCGCAGACAGAGCGTTGAGCAGAGTAGTTTTACCAGAACCTGTACCACCAGAGATGATGAGGTTAATCCGGCCTTTAACACAGGCCTTAAGAACTTCAGCCATCTGCACACTCATCGAGCCTTTCTCGCACAATTGGCCGAGAGACATGATGGATGTACCGAAGCATCGGATTGTGATCGTTGGACCGTCAATCGATACTGGTGGAATAGTAGCGTTAACCCGTGAACCGTTAGGAAGACGGGCGTCTACCATTGGTGAGTTTTCATCGAGTCTTCTGCCTAGAGGCTGAATGATTTTGTCGATAGTCTGGCGCAGGTGTCTGTCGTTCTCGAAGACTACAGTGGTCTTCTCAAGACGACCGTGACGCTCTACGTAGATGGCGGAAATGCTGTTGACGCAAATGTCGCCTACGCTAGGGTCACGAAGAAGTGGACCAAGAGGTCCGAAACCAAACACTTCATCGAGTACGTTCTGCAGCAGAATACCCTTTTCCATCATGGTCAGAGGAGCAGGGTCAGAGTTGACGATTTCTCTAATACGAGCTCTTACCTGAGCTTGAGTATCTTCTGAGATATTGGTCAAACGCGATGTATCTAATTCTCTACGCAGTTGATCAATGATGAACTTTTCACGCTCACGGATCAGTTGCTGGTTGGCTGAGAACTTACCGCCGATGTCTGTAGGGCCAGCATCAGCGCCACCGCCGCCGCCGTGTCCGCCGCTGCCGTACTCGTCTTTAGCGTCAATTCTGTCAATATCGCCGCGAGATGGGCCTTCAGTTGCAGGGAGGTTCCCGCCGCCAGGGCGAGCCTGAGACATACCAGTGTTCGGAGGCGCACCACCTGGTCTAGCCATACCGCTCTGACCCGGAGCTGGACCTGAACCTGGTCTAGCACCAACACCAGTACCCTGTGCTCCACCTTGAAGACCTGTATTCTGCTGCTGAGCAGGCACCACTTCTGATGCCTGCCGCTGCCGGACTAACTGTCCCATTAGTGAAGATGTGGGTCGTGCCGGTAGATTTTGATCCTTTCTTTCGTCACCCATTTAGAAGCCCACCTTTATTTATTTTTTCTTGCCGAAGATCGCCGGTAGCTTGAATCCTGCTTTCTCGCCTTCGTTCTTCTGAGTCAACAACAGTTGCTCGCCACCAGCCAGCCTTCTGGCAAGTGAATCGAGGGCTTTACCGAGTGGAGTGTGACCAGGAGCGATCTGACCCTGGTTGTTAACCCACTTAGCAGTTTTAGAATCGTTTGGAATTTCATGGAAAACAGGATAGTTGAGGTTGGCACGACATTCACTAAGAACGTCTTGGGGCAACCATTCAGACCTGTTAACCGTGAGAAGTAATTTCTCCTGGTTGTAGTGAGCCTTAAACGTATCGAGGCACTTGCGAGCGTTCAAGATGGCAGCCCAGTTGTACTCAGTGATAACAAGTACGTGGTCGGCCAAGTCGAGAGTCGCGATAGCGCGTTCATCGAGCAAGTTTTTGGGCAGGTCTACAACTGTGAAACGGAATTCTTGTTTCGAGGTATAGAGAATTTCCTGCACCTGCGCAGCATAAATGTCACCAATATCTTCAAGTTCTGGTGGTGCTGCGAGGATGCTCAGCTTATCGTCATACCTTGTCATAAGGTTACGCAGATAAGTGGCGTCAAA
>CALRJJ020000253.1:0-7156 GCA_943367505.1 Flavobacterium psychrophilum
TTAGTCAAGAATCCGCAAGCCTTACGAGTGGTCACTCTTGACCCTGAGGGAATATACAGAGCGATTAAGCGCGACCGCAGTATTGCCAAACGCCTGACCAAGAATCCTAACTTCAACCAGATGGTGGTTGAGAATCCGGATCTTGGCAAGCTGCTTTCCAATTACATGTAAGTCTAGTTAGCCTTGAATTTCCCATTTTCACTGCTAGAAGTTTTTCAAGCGCTTGCGATTGGCCTCCTTACCGGTCTTTTGTCCGGTACCTTTGGTGTTGGTGGTGGCATTGTTTGTACACCGATGTTGCGTCTGATTATGCACCTTGATGCTCATATGGCTATTGGCACAACATTGGCGCTAATTGTGCCGACATCAGTGGCTGGAGCAGTCAACTATGTCAAAGAAAAACTAGTTGACCTAAATATGGTCAAACTGCTGGTTTTACCAGCCATTATTGGCACTCTGATTGGTGCTGCCTTGACGTTGCAGGTGCAGGGGCGCACTCTGATGCTGCTCTTTGCCGCACTAATTACCCTTGCTGCCGTTGACTTGCTTTCTGGCTTTAGCAACAAATTGAAGCAACAAGCTGCGACGAAGGCTGAGCTTGAGCAATCTGATTTAGTTCAGGCGGACGCGATTTCTAAAAAACTGAGCTGGCTGAAAGTCTTTCCTGTGGGCTTATTGACTGGTCTATTAGCGGGCTTCTTTGGCGTCGGCGGCGGATTCATCCTCATCCCTATTCTGCTTGCTGTTTATGGCATGAGCGCTAAGTCTGCCTTTGGCACGTCGTTGCTAGTGGTAGCGTGTCTTTCGGTGCCAGGAACCATTGCTCATAGCATTAGTCATCATGTACAGTTCTTGCTGGTACTTGTGATGGTGCTCGGTGCGGTACCCGGCTCTATGATTGGCAGCAAACTAGCCTTGCGCCTCAAAGATTCTCTGCTCAAGCGCGCATTTGGTGCCATCATGTTAGCAATGGCTGCTTTCATGGTCTATAAAGAACTATAACTACTGTTTAAGTGATCCTTGCCATGCTGCATATCAAGTTGCTCGAACTAGAATCTGAAATAATCGCCCGAGAAGAATCTGCCAGGGCAAAGTCTCTGGCCGTCTTGCCAGCTGAGTGCGAATTATTGAAGCAGGCAGTTGAGCATGAAATCGGCCTGCGCTTAGCTGATGTTGTGCCTGGCGATTGGCGCGGCTGGCTCACCTACAGAAGAGGCAGCAGCGAATTGATTATTATTCGTGGCCGTGCTTTCAAAGAAAATGGCATGTTTGGCAAAGTCAAAGCTGGTCTTGATTTTTCTGGCGGCCTTGATTCAATTGCTGACTATGTGCGGCAATTTGATGTTTCTGCCCCGCAAGATCTCGACCATTTGATGATCAATTTTGGTGTGGTACCGTCAACCACTAAAGGGCTAGTGGAAAATTCAACTAGCGATGTTGATGCTACCGGTGGTGCAAGAGTTTTTCTCTGGTATGGTGAGAATCTAGCGCCCTATCGATTGATTTTTGAGGATGAGGTTTCTAGTGACCCAGAACATAATTTGTTGAATGCTGTGGCTGAAGGCCTTTCTTGGATTGTAGCCAAGCCAAAAGATTTGACATTGCCGCAGTTTCTTAAGCAGAAGAAGTGAGTTTTTCTCAGTGCTTCTAACTACTGCTTTTTGACCGGCACAGCCTCTGCCGCTTTTTCTTCAATCTTGATTTTTTGACCAGCTTCATCTTCATCGTTTTCATTGCGCATATGCTGCACTGCCGCCTGGGCAAACTGCATTAGTTCAATTGGCACGGGGAAAATCAAGGTGGAGTTTTTCTCAGCCGATACTTCAACCATTGTTTGCAATTGACGTAGTTGCATGGCGCCAGGTACTGTGCCTATAACTCGGGCTGCTTGAGCCAGTTTTTCGGCTGCTTGATGTTCGCCTTCAGCGGCTACGATTTTTGCTCTTCTTTCCCGTTCTGCTTCGGCCTGCTTGGCCATGGCCCGTTTCATGCTTTCGGGAATTTCAACGTCTTTTACTTCAACTGAAATTACTTTCACACCCCAGCCTTCTGTCTGCCGGTCAATGATGGCTGAGAGCTTGGCGTTTATGGCGTCTCGTTCAGTGAGCAATTCATCTAGTTCGTGTTGACCCAGAACGCTGCGCAGTGTTGTCTGAGCAACTTGCGATGTGGCATTGAAAGGGTCTTCGATTTTGGTCACAGCCTTAAACGGGTCGACGACTTGAAAGAAGCAAACTGCCGCTGTTTTAGCCGATACGTTATCTTTGGTGATGATTTCTTGCATCGGAATTGACATGGTGATGATGCGCAGGTCGACCTTTCTTGAGGTTTGAAAGATTGGGAAAACAAGCTGTAAACCCGGCCCGCGCACTCCGTCTGCTCGACCAAGGGTAAAGACGATGAAGCGCTCATATTCTTTGATGACCCTAAGTGAAGTAAGCAAATAGACCATCAAGATAAGCAAAAAGCCAATACCAAATTCCATCTCATCTCCAGTATTTATCAGCAGCTAATACGGGCTACCACTACCTAGATACCCATAGGGCGGATGGGCTAGTCATATCTGCCTGATAACCCGGTAGAATAGGCAACGACTTGGGGCTGAACCAAGCTTTCATAAACATCCGCTCAAGAGAACTAACTCATGAAAAAGTCTGTGGTTTCGCTGCTCCTGCTTGCTGTGTCAGGTCTTCAATTGCTTTCAGCGCCCCCAGCGAAGGCCCAGAGGTCAATGGTGTATGCCATATACAAGTCTGGCGTTGCGGCCTATGAAAAGGGTAATTATCGCGAAGCTCTCAGGGCCGAGCGACAGTGCCAAGAGATGCTGACCACAACCAAGCACAAACCGGTTGAGGAAGCTGGCATTCTTTACTCGCTGGGCGAGACTTTGCGCTGTATGGGCAAACTTCAGGAGTCAGAAGCCGTTCTTAAGAAGGCTATGGCCATTAATGATACTTTGCCAAAGATGAGCCGAATGGATAATTGGCTCTTCAATAGCATGGCTGCCCTATACCTTGCCCAGAGTAAATTTCCCGAAGCTGAGTCTTTGTGGAAGATGGACTTGCAGTATCTCAGTAAAGACTCTCCCCAGCGATTTTGGCCTGTCAACAATTTGATCACTCTCTACCTGCATTGGGGAAAAATTGATGAGGCCGACTCATACATAAAAGAGGCCTTGCGCATCGCTAAGAAGTATCCAAAAACTCTAGGTGTTCAATATGCAGAGTTGAATCAGGGCCTCTTGCAGGAGCAGCGTGGGAAGTATAAAGAGGCCGAAGAATTCTACAAAGAGTCGTTTGCTAAGTCTATTGCTATCTGTGGTCCTAATCATCCTTATGGCGCCATAATTTTGCTGAAGCACGCCGAACTCTATCGCAAGCAAAGCCGCTTTACTGAGGCTGAAGCGACCCTAAACAAAGCCCTGGATATTTTTAAGTCTCACTATTCAGCTGATCACCCTGATCTTTGTGAGACTCAGGTGAAACTGGCTCGGGTACTATCTGAGCAAGGCAAATATCAACAGGCCAAAGAGCTTGTGCAAACTGCTCTCAAGAATGAAGAGTCGCTTTTCGGTAACACCGACAGTCTCTTTATTGCCCATGCCAAAGAGTGTCTAGGAAACATGTATAGACAAGATGGTCACTACGATGAAGCCCAGAAAATGTTAGAAGAAGTGCTTGCCATAGAGCGTAAGGTTATGGCTATGGACAATATCGATATCGCTGTCACCATGCGCAATTTGGCCCTAATTCATGCCGATCAGGCTAACTTCAAAGAAGCAGAGCAATTGCTTCAAGATTCAATGAAAATGATTGAGGAGCAAACTGGACAGGATCATCCAGAGCGTGCCGCAGCCGCCAGTGCCCTTGCCCATGTCTATCTGCGAGACGACAAGTTTCAAGAAGCCGAGCCACTGCTGAAGAAATCACTGGAACTGTCAGAAAGAGTTCTTGGTGCTAATAATGCTCTAACAGCTGATGGTGTTCATGACCTTGGTGAGCTGTACGTTAAGCAGAAGCAATATGATCAGGCTGCTATCTATCAGCAGAAAGCGCTAGCCATAGATGAAAGTCTTTATGGTGAAAAGGCACCGCAGGTGGCAGCCGATCTCACGGCTTTAGCCTCAACCTACGGCTATCTAGGACAAACTGATAAGGCCACTCCATTGCTTACTCGTGCTGCTGAGATCAAAAATGTGCTTCCTGGTGGCAATACTAAATTTGAGTTGCATACTAAGGTTCTCTCGAAAGAGCATGATCGCCCGGTCCATGACAAATGGGCTTTGGTAATTGGTATCAGTAATTTCAAAGACACTTCAATCAATTTGAAGTATGCCGCAAAAGATGCCACTGATTTTAAAAACTTCCTGGTTAGCACCGAGAACTTCAAGCCCGATCATGTCAAACTTTTGACTGATGAAAATGCCAGTCGTGACAATATAATTGGCATGCTCGGCGAGAAGTGGCTCGCGAAAAGAGTGCAGCCGGATGACATGGTCGTCGTCTATGTATCGAGCCATGGTAGCTCAGCTACAAAGGAAGCCGGCGGAGCCAATTTTTTGGTTGCGTATGACACCAATAAAAATAGTCTTCCTGCCACCGGCATTCCCATGCAATGGTTAACCAGCATTGTTAGCGATCAGGTACATTCAGACCGTATCATTTTGATTATGGACGTCTGCCACAGCGGGGCTGTAGGAGCTGGACAGAAGGGCCTGAACCGAACTGTTGGTCTTGATACCAATGCTTTAAAGATCGGCAAGGGGCAGATGATTCTCTGTTCAAGTTTGGCTGAGCAAGTCTCTTGGGAGTCAAAGGGCTATGAAAACAGCGTCTTCACCAGACGACTGATGGAAGCTCTGCAGACCGATAAGGGCAAAACCACAATGTTTGAAGCTTACAATAGGCTAAAAGTGCTGGTGGAATCGGAAGTATTGCAAGACCGCGGCGATTTGCAGACACCACTGCTGGTGAATAAAAGTTGGATTGGCTCAGATCCGGCCCTGGCAGTAGAGCCATTGGTTAAATAAGCCGGGGCCTGAGTTTGAATTTAAGTTACTATTGGACAATATGGATTTGGAGGTTTTTAGTGTTGCGTTGCTTCCTCATATTGGTTCTTGTGATTGCAAGCTTCTCTTGTAACCAAGCTATTTTTGCTCAATCACCCAAGGCGGCTGAGGCCGCCAAATTAGAGCCGGCAGCTTCCACAGCCAGCGCTGATGCTCAAGATAGTAGCGAAGATGCAGCCTTCCAGAGTCTGAGAGTCGATGCTTCTTCTTCTTCTTCTTCTTCTTCGCGACAGCCTAAAGCTGCTAAAGATAAGCTGCCAAACCTTAGAGCCTTGCTCAATATTATCGCCAATGCTGCTGAGATTCTTGGCCTTGCGCTTGGTGTACCAGCCTGCCTGCTTGTGCCAGTGGGATTATTTTTCGTGTGGCAGAAAAGCAAGCGCTGGTATGGACTGGCAATGATTTTGTTTGGTCCAACTCTCGTGATAGTCGCTGTGGCAATTCCTGGTCTCGTCGATTTGCTATTCAATGCAGTTGTCGATGCCGCTAAATTTGATTAGATTTCGCTGTTCGTTTCAAGGCCTGCTGCCAGCGAGCGGTGGCATCGTCGGACTGCTGAGTCGATGTCCCGTCGAACATTTACTCAAGAGTACTTTCAAGTGACTTTAGTTTGCAGATTTAGGTTTGCCAAAATCTATTGGCTTAAAGTCCTTACGACGTGGAGGGCCGAAATCAGCTTTGGGTTCGGTAGTAACCTTCCCTGTTGCAGCTGCGCTTCTCATATCTTTTAATAGGCTGGGATTGGGAACGGCATTGATTTCGTGTAGGGTTACGGTCGGCTTGGCTCTTTCTCCCACTGAAGCGCGACGTGCGCCAGTATAGGCAAAGCCAGCTTGAGCTTCTAAAACTGGTCCTGCCAGCAAGCCAAAGCCCAGACCAAGTCCTAAACCGGCCAGCGCACCTGTCGACTTATGTGGTGCAATCAGGCTATCATTCATCGCTTGACTGATTGATAGACCAGCATCGCGACCAGCAGAGTAGCGAGCGCTTACTTCTTGAGTGTAGCCTAGAACGGCTCCCTCTGCGCCAAACCTTGTCACGGCCATGCCAGTAATATTGTTTGCGCCAGCCAATCTTGCACCGATGTTAGTTGCAAACCCGGCAGCTCTTGCCAGTGGCACCCCTGCCCCAATGATCGCTCCTGAGGTAGCGTCGTCGATTGGATTAGAATACGCACCATCGATATATTTTACACCCGCCTTAACTGCAGCGCCCTCTAGGGCTGCCACTGCAATTGATGAAGGTTTAGGCCTAAATGCTACTGCGCCGAAGGCTGCTAGGCCCGAAATCATTTCTACGCTCTGCTTCTGGCTATTCTGGTAGCCTTCTACTGTCTCTTGTATGGAACGTCCGCGACCAGAATCAGCTTTCTTTTGTTCACTGCCTGTTATGCCAGAAAAAGAGTCATCATCAAAAGACTGGCTTTTCCCAAATGATCTCACCATTGCTTTATGTGCATTTATGCTTCTTTGCACGGTGTCTGAACCGTTATCGCTGTTTAAGACCCATGACCAAGCTCTCCCCGCCAGTGAGTTGCTTTCGGCGCTAGCGCCAAGATTGTTTTTAAGCCAATCAACCGAATTTCCAATCGGTCCTTGTTTACCTTTTTCCAGTTTAAAGGCTTTCTCTGCCTGTGCAACTGACATAGATAGAGAAACGAGACCTAGGTTATTTGATTCGGCAATGTTCTTAGCGCTAGATTCAGTTGAATGACGGGCGGCCTCTGGGGAGTAGTTTTCCATGACGCTAACCTCAAGAAAAGTAGAAGGGGGGGGGTAGTGGCAACGGGGTTAATGCAACCTCGATGCCAGCATCATATTGGCAACCCTGTGAAACTTTTGTGACACGTGTTTTCCGCAATTTTCCAAGCCGATAAAGATTCATACTTCAATAGATTGCCCAGCTTTTGAGCGGGCTTGTCTTTGTGGTTGGATGTTCCGCAAGTAAAATTAGAAGAGGCATCACGTTTGAGACTTTAATTCGACTGTAGAATTTTCTTTTTTAGTCAAGCGTTCGCTTTTGACTAAGCACTGGCTAAACACTCGCTTGAGGCAGCGTAAATATAAAGCAGCTGCCTTTGCCGTCACT
>CALRJJ020000254.1:0-7121 GCA_943367505.1 Flavobacterium psychrophilum
CCAGACCTGAAAATAGCCTTCCCCGGCCTCAACTGGCACAGTGCTGGTCTCGTCCTTGATTTTTTGCTTGAGGCGCTCTTCTAGGCTGGCTTCAGGTTTTGCTTCAGGCTTAGTCTCAGATTTGCTTTCTGGTTTCGCTTCAGGCTTAGTCTCGGATTTGCCTTGAGAGCTGTCATAGAGAGCAAACTGCTGATGGCTGCGAACGTTGTTCCAGCTTTTCGGTAAGTCTTTGTCTGAAATTTCGGTTTTGCCGTCTAGATGCGCCTGTGGATAGTGATTCAGGCCCATGACGCGATTTAATTCATGGTAGATGTTGTTTTTCGCTGTGGGCTCGCCGCTGATTTGGCTGCGGTCCGATAGCGACTTCTTCGCCAGGTCGAACAGCGTTGTCTCGAGTTTGGCAGTTTTGGGCAGGGCCAGCAGCTGCTCGGCACTGAGGTGCAAATGAGATTCAGGAGCGGCTTTCCCCTCCTTCTCTTTGCTCTCGTTCTTGGGCGCGTCTGACACAGATTGTCTCCTGTCACTCTATATACACAGAAATGAGTCTTTCTCGACACCTTACAGTTGCAAATCCAGGTTACCTCTGCCAGTGTGACATTTCCATAAGGTTGGTCTTTTGCCCTTATGCTTTCTATGGAACTAATTGTCCGCTACAAAAATGACAGAGTTGTGGCAGACCGAGAACTAAATAGTTCAGATTACCCGCAAATGGGGAAGAGATTGGTGCAGTGCCTCATCGCTCGATAGCTCTTCGATCTGGTATGGAGGCCTTACTTTTGTTTCTTTGTCTCTTCGATTTCAGATGCAATAAATTGCTCTCTAAAGTTTAGAGAATGCCAAACAGCATAGGGTTCCTAGTTTGGCTGCAACTTCGACTTTGCATCTTCTTGTTTGCTGAGTTCTGGCTCTCTGATAGTAGCAGTAACGCTCGTTGTAGCAGGCTTTAATACTTTACGTAGATAGCGGTCATTCGTTTCCCAGGGTTTTGGTGAGTAGCCGGTGAGTTTCTTTAGACTGGCCTTTGCTCTTATGGTTCGGTCTTCATCCTGAAAATATCCCAATCCAATGCCTATTCCATTAATAGATCCACCTTTCTCGTCCCCGACTTCATTCCGTGCCACCATTAACCAGTTTCTAACGCAGAGATTGAAGGTATAGGGGTCTTTATCTACTTGGTGCGAAAGCTTCTCTTGCAGTGCTTCGGCGTAGAGGCATCTTACATCAGGGTCATCTGGATCCAGCTGTACTGCTTTGCGCAAAAGGACAATTGCTTTTTTGTAGTTGTGGTGTCTCATTGATTGCTTTGCCGATAACATCAGGGTGCGCGCATTGACTTCGGAGAAGCCGATCTCAGAATTCAAAAGCTTATTCGTCTCCGTTACTTCTGATGTTGTCACTTTTTCGTCTTCATGTTTTGTCTCTCTCCCAAGAGCTGTAAGCTCTGCGGATGTAGTCGCAATAGTGAGAGTGATTAAAATGAAGGAGTACTTTGTTACAGGCTTTTGAATAGACATATTGTTTTTTACTATATCGAGAGAGAAATCATCATTGTTTTAGTAATTTTTGAAAATACATGCACTGGCTTATGTTTGAAACCTTTTGCTCATAGCTTGACCTGTCTCTGTGTCTGCCAGGCAAAGAGAAGATGGTCCTTTATTCAGCGATGGCGTTTTTTTCTCTCTCAAGTCGAGCGGCGCGCTTAGGCGAGCGCATGATCGGGATGTTTCACGCAATTCATTCTCTATTGTTTCTGGTGCTCTATTTGTTTTTATAGCCAAGGCTTGGGATTTGGACGACCGTTTCGTCTACGAAAAGCTGGGTCATATTGCTGAGCGTACACTGAAATGTCGGCCTCGGAGATACCCAGAATAGTCTCTTCTTGGTGCCAGTAGCCATCCTCGTGAGCTCTGCAAATCTGCTCGTATCTAACTAACAGTTCTTGCATAATCAATGAGGCAGTGACTTTTTCCTCTTTCAGCATTTTTTCATGGAATAATTGCAGTTCATCGAACGTCAAACGACCATCCGGCTTATTGCTAGCTGGTTCCGGTAGATCGATATCATCCCAGTTCTCTTGCAAGAATGGCATTACGGTCTCTGTCACAAACTTGTGTTCATCACAGTAGGCATACATAGCTAACTCTCCTATTTCGTATCGATTCGACCAACGGAATTGGTACAGACTGTCTGAAAATCGCGCGTCTAAGAATTCACGTATCTAGATATCCAGATATATGAAAGTATTTCATAGGATTCTTTCAAGAAGCTTTTGCCGCTCATCACCTAAGCTTGATCTTTTGTACTTATGCTTTCTATGGAACTAATTGTCGTATTGAAAAAATGACAGAGTTATGGCAGACCGAGAACTAATTAGTTCAGATTACCCGCAAATGGGGAAGCGATTGGTGCAGTGCCTCATCGCTGAATAGCTCTTCGATCTGGTCTGGGGGCCTTAGTTCTTTGAGGCTTTTAAATCTTTTTAGGGTATCAATTGTTGTCCGTGTGAGATTGCCGCAACGGTCGATATACAGAGTGGTGAGATTGGGCAGGGAGGATAGTTTTAGCAAGTCGGCGTCTTTAATGGCCGATTCTTTTAGTGAGAGAATCTGCAGATTGGTCATTTGTGAAATGAGGGCATAGTCAGCGGTGCTTAATTTGACATTGCTGAGATTGAGTTCAGTGAGGTTGTTGCTCTTCACCAACGCAGTCAGTAATGGAGTGGCTTCAGATAGCATGCCGACTTGCAATGATTTTAGTTGAGGGAGTATTTTGCATTTTGCCAGGGCTGTACTCGTGATCTTGGTGTTGCCTATGTCTAGCGCTCCTAGAGCCTGGAATTTTTCTAGCAAGGGTATGTCTTTATCGCTTAGCCTAGTACCTCTCAGCTCGAGGCCATGCAGCTGCGGTTGCTTTGCTAGGGCTTGGAGTAGCCTAACTGGAAGTACTTGTGAATCGTTGAGGTTGACAGTGCCAATTTCGTTTGGCCTGAAGTAGTTTAGTAGTTCGGGATAGCTCAGCAACTCTTGTTCGGCCGTGAGGCTAACAGGTCTGCCATAGATGGTAGTTACAGTTCCTCTTGCTGGGACCGTTGTCCATTGTATCGAGCCGGGTTTTTTAAAGCCGATGGTGCCGAGGCTAAAGTCTGTCGGGAAATTGAAGAGGTTAACTTTTTCGCCAGCAATTATTTTCACTGTCGAATAGGGCTCGGTTCTTTGTCTAATAAACTCTTTTATAAGCACTGTTTTGGCGATTGGCAGATGTGAATCTTTGTTTGTGAATTGCTCTATCAACTCTATGTTAGCTATTGTATGGCTGGTGTTTGCGATGTTGAACGCCTGCTTCTCTATTGTGGAAGCTTTGTTGTTGAACGCTGCTTTATTCTCAGTCTGCTTCAATTGATCTAGTGGCGCTGCCGAATCCAGATTTACTAGGCCTCTGTTGGCTTGCTTGGGAGAGCTAGGCTCTTTGTTCTTGGCTGCGCCAGTGGTCATTAATGTTGTCGCTGCCGCCACTATTAGCGGTGCGGTTACTGCAGCGCTTATTATTGCCACTTTCTTTTGAGTGGGTCTTCTAGAAGTGGTTTCTGGATATGATAAATTGTAACTTTGAACGTCTTGACCTTCTCTAATGCGGATTAGGTCGGCTGAAAGTTCTTTAGCTGATTGGTAGCGCTTGGCCGGATCTTTTGCCAGGCATCTGGCGATGACCCGGTCGATTGATGGCGGCAATTCAAGCTCAGGCAGAATTTCAGTAAGTCTTGGCGGTTCTTGCTCTTGGTGTAATAGAGCGGTTTCGATAGAGTTGTTTCCTTCGTAGGGAACAAGTGCGCTCAGTGACTCAAAGAGTGAACAGCCAATTGAATAAATATCTGAGCGACCATCGACGGTTTCGCCGCTACACTGTTCTGGGCTCATGTAATAGGGGCTGCCGAATATGTCTCCGGCGGCCGTGAGAGTTTGCGCTTTTTTGCCATCGGAGCCGACAAACTTAGATATGCCAAAATCTAGGATTTTTACCGCTGTCGACCCGCTAGTAGCACGACTAGTAGCACTATCGGTAGTGCTGATCATGATGTTTGCCGGTTTGATGTCGCGATGAATTATGCCGTGACTGTGGGCGTAGGCCAGTCCATCTAGAACTTCCACGAAGATCTCTATGGCTTGCCGCAGCTTGATTGGACCGTCTTCAACCAGTATTGTCTCAAGGGTGCGACCGCTAAGATAGTCCATCGAATAAAATGGTACTGTTTTGGCGTGTATGCCAAGATCGTAGACGTTAACGAAAGTACGGTGGTTGAGTGAAGCCATTGTTTTAGCTTCGGCCTTAAAACGCAGCCAGTTTTGCTCGTTGACCAGATCTGGTGCTAAGGCTTTTAAGGCAAACTGTTTGTTCAGTGCCGTGTGCCTGACCAAGTAAACTACACCCATTCCTCCTGAGCCAATTTGCTTGTTGACAAGGAAAGTTCCTGCGATTGTCTCTCCCGGACGAAATGCCGTTTGTGAGGTATCGCCCAAGGTATTTAAGCGGCTAATGGTAAATTGGCGCCGTTGAGCCTGTCTCGTGGCCGTAGGTGTGCGAGTTTCGCTATTGCTTTTGCTGTGTATTTGGGTAGAAGGGCGGGGGCATTTGCAACGTAGCTCTTGGAATAGAAACGACGTAAATGAACCAGCGCTTTCCCTCCCGGGGTCAGCTTTGCCGCAACTTTTGCAGATAGAGCTTTGCGGCTCTTCTTGGTTTCTGCCTTTTGCTTGAAGCACTCTGCACTGACAGTAGTTGTGCTGAAAAAAGAAAGAGGTAAGTGAACCGGCTCTAGTGGTCGATTGCGATTTGCCACATTTTTTGCAAAGGCTTGGAGACAATGTTTTTCACTCTTTACAATTGCTTCTGCCGTCAATAGAGTCCCCATGGTTGTAATTTTAGCACTCGCTGGTTGGTGACCTACCAGCCAATGCCTTCACCGCTCTTTCAGATTTCTATATATTCAAATACTTGCATAGGTTGGTTTGGCGTGCTAATCTGATGTTATCTTCTGCCGCCAGCTGGCCTGTTTGGTTGTTGGGGTATCTATTGGTTTACTTAATGGTTAGTTGGAGTGGTGGAACTTATGAGAGCGGAAGGGCTTAGTGGGGTGGTTGAGTCACAACAATCATTTCATTCCGGTCAGTCTGTCGACTTAGAGCATGGCGGCAGTGTTCATGGAGTTTCGCCTCTAAAGCGCCTCTGGGATATGCTTATTGAAGATAAGCGCGATTTGTTTGTGCTCTTCACTTACACTCTTATTACCGGTTTTATATCTCTGGCTGTTCCTCTTGCCGCCCAGGCCCTGGTCAATACCATTGCAGCTGGTATTTTTCTTCAGCCACTTATTGTTCTCTCTCTTCTGGTACTGGCAGGTCTAGTCTTTAGCAGTATCCTGAGAATAATGAAATTGAGCCTGGTGGAAAATTTAGAGCAGAGAATTTTCGCCCGAATAACGCTTTTGCTGAGCGAGCGTATACCCGAAATCAAGGCCGCAGCTTTGACTGATGAGTATATGCCAGAGTTGATCAATCGTTTCTTCGATGTTGTAAATGTTCAAAAGGCCTGGGGCAAGCTTTTGCTTGAGATGCCAACGGCGTTGCTTCAGGTTTTTGTTGGCCTTTTGCTCATGGCTTTCTATAGCCCCTTTTTGTTGGCGTTTGACCTGATAATCATCATCTTTGTTACATTTGCCACTGCTGTTCTTGGCATCGGCGGTCTTAGAACAAGTATTGCTGAGTCGGTGTTGAAATACAGGCTGGCTGAATGGCTGGAAGATATGGGGCGCTGTCAAACCAGTCTTAAGACAAATGGTACATCGCAGTATCTCAATCAGCGCACCGATAACTTAGTGATGAAGTACCTTGGCGCGCGGCGAGCTCATTTTGCTGTTCTTTTCCGCCAGGCTTTAGGTACATATTTGTTTCAAGCTCTTGCCAGCGCTGGCATATTGGCAGTTGGTGGTTGGCTTGTTATTAATCGACAGTTGACTCTAGGTCAGCTTGTGGCTGCCGAGATTGTGGTTTTGACAGTACTGGCGGCGCTAGAAAAGTTGATTCGCAATTGTGATACTTTCTATGACCTACTAACCGGTTTGCATAAGGTTGGTCACCTTACCGATCTGCCTTTGGAGAGAAGTAATGGTATTGAATTGCCTTTCAATAATTGCGGCTTGAGTGTGGCCTGTCGTGGAGTTAGATTTTCGTACAATCAAGGTCGGGAGATTTTGTCAGGAATAGATTTGCGTTTGCAGGCTGGCGAACGAGCAAGTCTGGTTGGCGCGAGCGGTGCCGGTAAATCTACCATCGCTTCGATTTTGTGCGGTTTGCATGAAGCTTCTAACGGCACGATTGAGATGGCTGGGTTGGACATTCGCGATATCGAGCTAAAGAGCCTAAGGCGCAGTGTCGGTTTAGTTGGGGACACAAACGAAATCTTTGAGGGGACAATCGAAGATAATGTCAGTTTGGGTAGGTCTTTTGTCACTCATCAAGATGTGCGTTGGGCGCTTGAGCTTGCCCAGTTTTCTGACGACCTCGTCAATGCTCCTTATGGCCTTAGTACAATGCTTGTCAGTGGCGGCCGAAACTTGTCGCGTGGTCAAGTACAGCGCTTGCTAATTGCTAGAGCTGTGGCTGAACGCCCCAGGCTGCTAATATTAGACGAAGCTTTTACCGGTATAGATGAGAAGACTAAGCTGAAAATCATTGATGCTCTTTTTGCTCCCGAAAATTTGTGGACTGTTCTTGATATTTCACACGATGCAGAAGTTGTTATGCGTTCAAGCAAAGTTTACGTTTTGTCTAATGGTGTTATCGTTGAATCAGCTTCACCGGCTGATTTAGCCTGGCGAAATGAAAGTGAATTTTCAACACTATTTCCAGATCTGGCTAAGCAGATTCGCTCATTCGAACGACGTAAAACCGCGCGTGACGGAGGAGGCAACTAGTGGACAAAACAGAAGCTGACGCCGCAGAAACAGTTGTACCGGTTAAAGCCTCTTCTGAGGGGTCGTCGAGTTCAGCCCTTGCTGTTTCCTCCGATGCACCATCGTCTGCAGATCTTGCTGCTCGAGTTACTTCAGCTCCAGCTCCTTCTTTTCA
>CALRJJ020000255.1:0-7101 GCA_943367505.1 Flavobacterium psychrophilum
GCCCCAGGAGTCAGTGGGTTGTCAACCCAAATTTCACAGTTAGTCTCTGATTTAGCTTCCCAGGGCAAGTGGGATGAGGCTTATGCTGGGTTGATGCGTTTTGCTCAGCAGAATCCAAGTGGCATGAACGACCCTGATATTCAGTATCAGCTGGGAGTAATTTCTTTCAACAACGGTAAATTGGCCGAGGCCGAGCGCCACCTCAAAACTGCTCTATCAATTGATTCAACCCGGGGTGACGCCCACTATCGCCTCGGCTTAGTTTTGCTCAAAGACGGCCGCCCGGCCGAAGCTATGCCAGCCTTCCGTGATGCCTGCGAGCGCCGCGAAGGTTTTGCCGTGGGCCACTTGCACTGGGGCATGGCCCTCATGGCCGGAAATAGCTTTAGAGGTGCCATTGGCCAATTCAACCAGGCGATTAAACTCGACCCCAAACTGAGCGCTGCCTTTATTCAAGGCGGAATGGCTAGTTTCCGCATGGGTCAATTCATGGAAGCAGCTCAATATTTTCAAGCTGCAGTCAACAATGAGCCCGAAATTCCCGAGCCTTTAGTTTGTTTGGGCATCGCTCTATCAGCCATGGGCAATGATACCGATGCCGGAAAGTGTTTCATGCGCGCCTGGCAAGTGGACGGCAAAGACATCACAACTTTGCGCTACGCCGCCTCAGCCATGGCCAATGCTGGCATGATTGATGATGCTGTGCGTCTCTTCCAAGAAGCCGTGGGCATGGGGCACCGCATGCTCACCGCTCGCGAGCGCGCCTTGATTTATAACGACTGGGGCGTCTCACTTTTTAAAGCTGGCCGTGCCGAAGACGCTTCAGACAAGCTGATGGAAGCATCAGACATGGATTCTTCTTGCTTAGAACCAATGATGAATCTTGGTCTTGTTTGCGTTGATTTAGGCGAATACGAACGCGCCGCCGATGCTTTTGAAAAGGCTCTGGCTCTAGAGAAAAACAATAACGAAGTGCGCGTCTATCTTGCTGTCACTTTGATATTGATGAATAACTGTCAGCAAGCCCTAGCTGTTTTGCAGGAAAAAGAGCAAGACGGCCGCTTCGATTTTTGGCTTGGCCATGCCTATTTAGGCATTGCTAACTATGAAAAAGCCGCTCAATATTTTGATCGCGTTTTGAAATCAACTCCATCAAACTACCAGGCCATTGACGGCCTGGGCTGTGCTTTGTATCTGTCTGGGAATTATCCAGAAGCAGTGCAGAAATTTAGTCAGGCCATTTCACTGCGCGAAGATTATGCCCTGGGTCATTTGCACCTGTCGCGAGTCTTCGATGAAATGGGAGACACTGAGCGGGGCTCGCAGCATTTGCGCCTGGCCATTCAATACGATCCCGAGTGTTTGAATCCCCAAAAAGAAGCTTTAGATCGCTTGCTCAAAGCTTCTCGCTACGAATTAGTCGAAGCCCAATCTCTGAAAATTCTCGCTATCAATCCTCAAGATGCTGATGTGAGAGTGTCTCTAGCTCGTGCTTTCAAAGAACAGCAGCGCTTAGATGAAGCGATTGATCTAGTTACCACTGTTATTCAAGAAGATCCTAAAAATGCCGTGGCCCGCATTGTTGCTGGTCAAATTTTCTTACTGCAAGGACGCTTTGTCGAAGCCGATGAAATGTTCCGCGAAGCCGATCAATATTCAGACGGTGACCCTGGTTTGTTCTACTACTGGGGCAAGGCCCTCTCGCTTTTGGGCTTACAAGAATTAGCTCTAGAAAAATATGAGAAAGCTACTGAAATAGACCCTTATGACGCCGATGTCTATGACGCCTGGGGCCAAGCTTTGAAGTCGCTGGGCCGCTTTGCCGATGCTGCTGATGTTTATCGCCGCGCCTCTGAATATATTTAGCTTTTTGCCTGATCATTGCCTAATCATTGCGACAACATGAGCGTGCTTATCTCTTTTGCCTGATGCTTGCGAAAAGATGAGCGTGCTTATCTCTTTGGGGCATTTCCAAAGTTGTCTCATTTTTACTAGGAAAATGAGACAACTTTGTATGCGGTAAATAGCTGGTTAGTCCGGGCATATTGAATTTCTGAATTGCTATCTAGTCATCTACAAAAGAGTCCAATATTTACCAATGAAAAAGAATCCAAAGAGCCTTCCTCACCCAGTCATGCAAGCTCGGCAGCCCGCCATTGAGGCTGAATATTTAACCAAGCCCATGCATTTGCAGACCACCAAAGAGCGCTATGAATTTGGCCAGGCCTTGCGGGTTAAATGCTCCCGTGAAGCCCACGCTGAGTTTGTCATTGACCGGCCCGGTCGCGAAGACCCCATGGACTTATTAATTGCCTCCAGTCATGAGCGCATCGAGAGCCTCTTGCCTCTGCGCTACGGCCGCATGGTGGCCTCGCCCTTTGCTTTCTATCGCGGTGCAGCGGTAATCATGGCCGCTGACCTGGCCGTCACTAAAGCCACCGATTATGCCGTGCAATCTTGCGGTGACAGCCACCTGGCAAATTTTGGCGCTTTCGCTACTCCGGAGCGCAACATTATTTTTGATATTAATGATTTCGACGAAACTTTCCCTTGCTCCTGGGAGTGGGACTTGAAGCGCCTGGCCGCCAGCTTTGCCATTGCCTCTGCCCATAACGGCCACAAGCGTTCTGAGGGCATGGCTGCAGCCGCCCGGGTGGTGGAATGCTACCGCGACAAAATGGAAGAGCTTTCAAAAATGACTTGTCTCGATGCCTGGTATTCGTATCTTGATTATGAGGCTCTGATTGAGCTTACCGACGACAAAGTGCTGAAGAAAAGACGCAAGAAAGTTTTGAAGAAAGCCTTAGACCGCGACCATGCTGAAGAGTTCGTCAAGTTGGCTGCTGTGGTTGAAGGCACTCCCCGCATTAAAGACCAGCCGCCTTTGGTTTTTCATGAAGAAAATAGTGATACGCCTGAGTACAAAGAGCGCATTGTGCGTGCAGTTCAGATGTACCGTGAGTCTCTCAGTGTTGAGCGTCGCATCTTATTTGATCGCTATCAGTTTGTAGATAATGCTTTGAAAGTAGTCGGAGTTGGTAGCGTTGGCACCGTCTGCGCTATTGCTTTGTTTTTTGCTGCAGAAAATGACCCGCTCTTCTTGCAGGTTAAAGAGGCGCGTAAATCGGTGCTTGAGCCCTATTCGCACTTCATCAATCATGAGTCTAATGGCGAACGGGTGGTCACTGGTCAGCGTCTGATGCAGGCGGCTACTGACGTATTTCTTGGCCATTACGTCGGTGACGGCGGCAAGCATTTTTATGTTCGCCAATTGCGTGATGTCAAAGTCAAGCCAATGATTGAGATTTTTAATCACAACAATATGATGGGCTTCGCTCGCAACTGTGGATGGGCCCTGGCTCGCGCTCACGCTCGCTCCGGTGACCCCGCTGTCATTGCTGGTTACATTGGCAAAGGCAATGTTTTACCTAAAGCTATTGCCGAGTTTGCCGATGCCTACCGCGAGCAGAACCGGCTTGACCACGGTAAATTGCTGCAGGCCATTAAAGAGGGCCGCATCGAAGCTGAGACTGTTTGAATGTGAGTATCTGCTTTCGTTAATCCGGGCTTCCTTTAGCCTTCAAAAGCTCGACATCGCAGAGAACCTCGCTCAATACCACCGGGTCAATCGTCCCCAGTTGCAGACCCTTCTGGAAGTCGCGGTCATAATCTCCCGCTACTTTGCCAGAAAGAAAAAGACAATGGTTTATATACTGGTCAGCCCAGTCGACACCGCCGGTGCCGGTTGGAATACCGTCGTACTGGATAAGGGCAGTTACGTCCTGACGCGGGAAATATCTAATATGCTCTGTGTAGAGGCCGCCATCCATAACCGGACCGCGCTGCCAGCCATGCCTATCCAGAGTGCCGACAATAACGACTGCCGGTATGCGCAGCTTAGCGAGGCGCAGCACTTCAAAATCATTAACTTCGCGCTCCATGAGCCGCTGCACTGGTCTTTCTAACTGGGGGAAAGGCTGTTTGATTTTGTTGGTAGTGAAAATATTTTTCCACTTATTCAGGTCAGCATCCGAGAGTTGGAGTGGATGCAATAATGAGATTTCTCCAAAATCTAAAAGCGAAACTGGCTGACCATCAATGTTCTGAAAATTATCCTTGTCGCGGATGACAAAGGTGCCGGTGAGTTGTCCAAGCATATTGAAGCCGCCGAAGACATAATCTCTGAGAAGAAATTGCATAACGGGATGGTTTACGAGGAAATTGACGAATTCATCGGCGAACCAGCGCCGTCCGGTTACCATGCCATGCTCAAGGCGGGTAATCTGAACCTTTTCTAGGTCCTTGAGAGCTTTCTTTAAAGCCTTGAATTCGCTCTGAGCCTTTTGCGCAAGCTCAGTGTCATCATTGGCATTGGCAGCCGGAAGCTCGGCGCGTACTTTGCCATTTTCATCATAGATGACAGGCTTTAAGTCAGCTCCCAGCTTGATCACGAATTGTCTTTCACCATAATCGAATATCTGTTCACCAGAGCTTTCAAAACCTAGAGATGGAATAATCCTGTCACTCAAGCGATCCTGACTCATCTGCTTGGCCGAGGCTATTGCCGCCATACATTCATCAGCTTTGGCTTTCAGTGCTTTGAACTGTACCTTTTCGGCAATGCCGTTTATCTGCATCAAGGCAATATCCGAGCCCATCACCCGCAAACAATCAAGCCCTACTACTGACCGTTTGTGATTGCTCTCACCAGGCCACTCACGTATCAGACGAGAGAGCTTGGGGGCAAGCGCATCTGAGCCAAGCAGACCGACGGCAAACATGGCCCAATTTTCTTTTGCCTTACCCTCGTTTGCCAACCAGGTCTCGAACACTAACCAGACAAAGTGGTCAAGCGCTTTGGCATTGCCGTGTCGCCGAAGTGCAAGTAGGAGCGGCGCAGGCTGATCGAGAGTAGATTCTTGCAGAGCACAAAGAAGAGTCTCAACCTGACTGTCGTTCAAGCGATGCTCGCCCACCACCACTGGTGTCATATCCGCCACTACCAGCCAGGATGGGAACTTGATTTTCTTGCCGGTTTTATTTGCCTGAGCGGCAAGCGCCAGAGAGAGCCAGTCAGGTGTAGAGCTTTTATCAAAAGCAGTGAGATTCTTGCCGTATGGCTCAAGCAGCTCTTCATTTACACGCTTCACTGCATTCGCTGACATACGCTCTGAAATCGCGCGTATTTTCGCCTCGCCCAGGTGCCTTTTCATGATGCGCAACTGCCTGAGAGCGCTGTCGGCTTTTGCACCAGGATGAGCAGAAAGATTGATCAACGCCTCCACTGCCAGGTCGCTATGGCTTTGCAGCCAGTTGGCGGCCACATCTTTATAAAAAGAATTGTCTATAAAAAGATTACACATGAACTCAGCTGTAGGTAGCGAATTTAGACAGCAAACTACGCGCATCATTTCATCTGTATTTACGGAAGCGGCAGCACGAATGACCGAGCGCTTAACTAAATCAAGTTCGCTGTCTTCCGTGTGAGCAAGCCACGAAACCACATGTTCGCGGTCGGTCAATTTCAAATTTAGTCTTTTGAAATGCTTGGCCACAAGTTCGGCACTACCAAGCCCAAAGAGGATGAGCTGCAAATTGCGTGCGTGCATATCAGCCCTTTGTGGATGCGTATCAGACCAACCTTCTACCAGGCTAAGTGTGGCCTCATGCATACCTAGTACGGCAGCCAGATAATGAGAGAAGCTGGCCGCACCCTCAAATGGTGACTTCAAAAACTTCTGCACTCTCTTCTGCAGTGCTAACTTCTTTTCCACTGATAGAAAAGGCAGCACATATTTTCTGTATTGTGTGTGCACTGAAACCATAGTGGTGCACTCACTCAACAGGTCAATCAGTGCCTCATCCTCCATCAAGGTCGAAAGAATTTGAATCGGCACAAGTCCGTGGGCGCGATCGGGAGCAAATCTAGTTTTCTTGAGCAGGCCCTTCATGGTTTCCAAATCAATCTTCATTGTTTCCGAATCGAGCTTGCCGTTCTTCAAATGACTACTGAGTTCATCCAGCATAGAAAAGTCACCCAGGCCCTTGCCAAAGCAAGAACAGAACCAGAAAACCGCCTCTTCAGGGCTCAAACTAAGCTCAATTGGGGCGGCAGGCCAGTTGATGATCAGATTTTCGTAATTAGTGCGAGCCGAAGCTATATCAAAAGGCCGAGCCGCCGGTCTAATTAGAGGGGGAAGCTCACGCCAGGTAGCGGCGAACCAGTTGGCCGGTTCCCAGTCGATGGTCACCGGTTTAGAAAGAGCCGTACCGCCTGATTTTTGCATTTTCACCCCTCCGCTGGCTTATATCAAACTACCCCGTATGGCGAGAAACTATTGTCGCCAAAGCTAAGTTTGCATTCATATGGTGGTTTCTTGTCATACGGTCTTTAGTTCTTAAATATGAAATTGGCTTTCCTAGTAATATAGACTTTCCAAAACTGTCAGATAGCGGTGCCCCTATGACCATGAGCATGACCCGGCGTGTCGGCTCAAAAGCCAAAACTAGAGAGTCGACCAACGAACTCTATCTAAAAAGCGAGCAACTGCTGCGCTTTCGCATTGCCTTTGCTCTGGTCAGTTTGATTCTCTGCGTCGGTATCGGTACTTTTGCCGGTGACGAATTCGAATTTCGCTCCACTGCTGCCATCGTCGGTGGTGTCAGTGTTTATTCTTTCATTGGCCTCGCCTTCATTGTGCGCCGCCTGCGCTATTCATCGGCCCGCTTGCGCGCCTTCAATATGATCATGATCACTCTTGATGTGATCAGTCTTACCGGCCTGGTGCATTTTACCCGCGGCATCGAATCAGACTTGTACGTCCTTTATATGTTGCCGATTTTGTTATCGAGCTATACCTTTGGCAAAAAAGGAATTTACTTCGCAGCGCTCCTAGTCACGGTTTCGTATATTGGCTTATTGGTATCTGAGAACGCCGAGCTGCTTCCTTATGTCTTCAACCGCGATACTGAGCGCGGCTTGGCGGCCGCTTATTCCGATAAACTCTGGCGCCGCATCTTAGCTCGTGCCTTCTTCTTCGCCTCGGTCTCTATGCTCTGGGCTCGTTTCTGCGACTACATGAGCCGCGTGGCCAGGCAAGG
>CALRJJ020000256.1:0-7076 GCA_943367505.1 Flavobacterium psychrophilum
CACCTTGCCCATTTCTGACAGATAAGCAAACAATCTTGGAATATCGATACCTTTAGGATTGTAGATGCCGCCATGGACGTCGGAAACACCAACAATTTTGTAGCCAGCTTGGTGCAGCAGTTTGGCTGCAATAGAGCCGACGTTGCCGAAACCTTGAACAACTACAGTGGGTGAATCGCCTTTGATGCCGTAGTGGCTCACAGCCCGTCTGGCACAGTAAGCTACACCGCGACCAGTGGCCTCTGTGCGGCCGAAAGAGCCGCCAATAGAAACCGGTTTACCGGTTACCACTGAAGGCACAGTATGACCAACGTTGATGCTGTAGGTATCCATAATCCAGGCCATGGTCTGCTCATTTGTGTACATGTCAGGAGCAGGGATGTCCTTGTCTGGACCAATCAAATTAATGATTTCGGAGGTGTAGCGTCTGGTTAGTCGCTCGTTTTCACCGATTGAAAGCTTCCATGGTTCGCAGCGAATCCCGCCTTTGGCTCCACCATACGGAAGGCCCATGAGGGCGCATTTCCAGGTCATAAGCATGGCTAAGCATGAAACTTCGCCCAGATTTACCTCTGGATGGAAGCGGATGCCCCCTTTGGCTGGTCCAAGGGTGACGTCGTGATGAACCCGGTAGCCCGTGAATGACTTAACTGTTCCGTCATCCATGCGCACCGGCACAGTCACAATCAGCGCTCTTTTGGGGTAACGCAAGCGCTCGTGAAGCTCTCTGTCTAGTCCCATTTCCTCGGCGATTTCGTCGAGTTGTCTTTGGGCCATCAAAAAGTGTTCGGTTTCGCATTCCATTGTCGGCACTTTCGCCGACTTGACCGCTACCATCACTGCTACCCCCTGAGTGTTGAACCTTGTAGACTTTCTCTGGAAGGCTTGGCGTTCTTGGGGGCTTTACAGCATTTCCCGCGAATTGGTCAAGGCAATTCCAGTCGACAGTCGTCTGTCGTTGCAATATGTTAACTCCGATATCGAAACGATATGGTCAATTTGGGGGGGGCAAGACCACTTAATTTTTTCTCAGTACAATTTGCTGACAGAATTATTTGGACACTTGTCTTTAAACATTCACCATTCATATAGTGTAGGGATGTCCAATTTTGTTTGCCTTGATGTAGATCGAGCAATTTCGGGTAAGACTGAGACAAGGCTTAAAACCACAATAGTCTAGTTGGTATTAAATATGGTGCCGGTAAAATAATCGATGAAATTCTCCTTTGAGAACATTCTCAACATCTTTCTAATTTTCATTCCTTTGCCGATTATTGGTGCTTATTTGCACTGGCCGGCTTACATCATTTTCTTCACTGCCTGCCTTGGCATTGTTCCTCTTGCTGGCATTATGGGAAAGGCCACAGAGGTTCTGGCTGACCGGGTCGGCTCGGGGGCTGGCGCTTTACTCAATGCTACCTTTGGCAATGCTTGCGAATTGATCATTGCCATATCGGCTCTGCGCGCGGGCTTAATCGATGTAGTTGAAGCTTCGATTACCGGCTCGATTATTGGCAACGTCTTACTGGTTCTAGGGGGCGCCATCCTGGCAGGTGGCATCAAATACCGCACACAGTATTTCAATCGCACTGCAGCTTCTACATCGGCCACCCTGCTGGCGCTAGCGGCCATTAGTTTGACCGTACCAGCGGTCTGTCAGTTAGCAAATAAGCATCACGTTGGCCACGGCGACTATAACTTGGCATTGTGGATTGCTGGTGTGCAATTCATTACCTATATATTGAGTCTGGTTTTTGCTCTCAAGACCCACAAACAGCTCTATCAGTCGTCTGATGATGACAAGGGTGAAGACCTCGGGGTGGGCGGCTGGAGTGTGCGCACCGCCATAATTGTGCTTTTGATGTCGACTGTGGGCGTGGCTATTCTTAGTGAATATCTCGTTCATGCGGTGGAAGAAGCTGCTGTCACTCTTGGTCTAAATCATATTTTTATTGGTGTGATTTTGGTGGCTATTGTAGGTAACGCCGCTGAGCACAGCACGGCCATTTTGATGGCGGCCAAGAATAAAATGGATCTGGCTATTAATATTGCCTTGGGCTCAGGGGCTCAAATCGCTCTCTTTGTAGCGCCAGTGATTGTTTTTACTGGTCATGTTATTGGTAAACCTATGGACCTTTGCTTCTCAGAAGTAGAGATACTTTCAATCGTGGTTTCTGTAATTATTCTTTCGTTCGTGGCTACTGATGGTGAATGTAATTGGCTAGAAGGTGTTCAACTCTTAGCCGTATACGCCATTTTAGGTGCGGCCTTCTTCTTTGCTCCGGGCTAGGAATAATTACTGATTGAGCCACTAAATGCCAGAATTACCCGAAGTTGAGACAGTAAAACGTGGTTTGCAATTGGCCTTAGCAGGCGATGCTATTGTGGCTGTCGAGGTTTTGCGCGACGCTTCTATTGCTTTTCCTGACGTTGATGCTTTTATTGCTGCTCTTCCTGGTCATAAATTTGGTCAGGTATTGCGCCGTGGCAAGTATCTTTTAATTGAACTTGATCGTGGCGCCGGTTTGGCTTGTCACCTGCGTATGTCGGGGCGGCTCATCGTGCGCGAAGCTAGCGAGAGTGTTGCTAAAGCTTCTAAGACAGCTAGAGCAGCTAAGGCTGCTACTAAAGCGGCTACTACCTCTACTAAGCCGGAAAGAACGGCAAAAACAATGAGAGCGCCGCAGTTTCTGCGGGTGCGCATTATGCTTGCTAGCGGTCGGGAGTTGCATTTTGAAGATATGCGCGTCTTCGGTCGACTCTGGTTTAAACCTAAAGGAAAGACATTTGAAGATGTTATTCCCAGCCTGTTGCAATTGGGTGTGGAACCACTTGAGTCTTTGACTAGCGCTCATTTGTCCACGGCCTTCCAAGGCAAAAATCAAGCAGTGAAAACAGCATTGTTAGATCAGCACATACTTGCTGGTGTGGGCAATATCTATGCTGATGAGTCGTTGTTTCTCTCTGGTATTCATCCCACCATCGCCGCTGGCAAAGTCTCAGATGAACAGTTAAATAGGCTGGTTGAGAATGTGCAGTTAGTGCTCAGTCGCGCTATCGAGTCTGGTGGTTCTACTTTGCGTGACTATACCGATAGTAGTGGTGTCAACGGTAATTATCAAAATTTGGCCTGGGTTTATGGGCGAGAAGGTGAGCCCTGTCGCCAGTGTTCTAGCTTAATTGAGCGGATCAAACTCAATGGTCGTTCCAGTCATTTTTGTATTCAATGTCAGCCGCTCAAGAGAAAAATAAGCAAACCTACAAGGAAGCCAAAAAAATGAAAATTTCTCCCATCAAAGTAATGACGAGCTTTTTTTGCGCCAGCGTTTTACTTAGCCCGATTTTTACTCAAGGCGCAAGTCAAGCGGCTTTCGCGGCCAAAAAGAACGAGAAAGTAAGCCTGCCGGTGACAAGCCGTACGGGGCTTGATTCGAGCAAACTCGATAAGCTTGATGACCTTATGCTCAAGGTGATGAAGGCAAATGACATTTATGCCGGGCAGCTGGCTGTGTCTAAGAATGGCAAGCTCGTTTATTCTAAGGCTTTTGGCTTTGCCGACAAAGAGCATAAAGTTGATACCACCTGTGATTCGCTGTTTCGTATTGCTAGTTCGTCTAAGCCAATTACCGCCGTGGCGATCATGACTCTGGTTCAGCAAGGTAAATTGACCGTAGAAGATAAAGCTCTCGACATTCTGAAAGATTATAAACCTGCTGCCGGTGAGCCTTTTGATCCCAAGTTGCAGACCATAACCGTGCGGCATCTGCTTGAGCACACTTCTGGCTTTTCTAATGAGAAAGGCGATCCCCAGTTTGAATATTTGCGCCTCGCTGCTCAAAAGTATAGTTTGCCGCAGCCGGCTTCTCCCCAGGCGATTGTTCGCTATCGCTTAACCAAACCGCTTGATCGTGATCCTGCTACTAAGTATGAATATTCCAACTTTGGCTATAACATGCTTGGCCGCATAATTGAAAAGGTCAGTGGCGAAGACTACGAGACTTATGTCAAAAAGAATGTTCTAAGGCCTGCCGGTGCTGATGCCATGGCTCTTGGCCACACCCGCCTGGTGGAGATGTCGCCCCTTGAAGTTTTCTATGACGATAGAGGCATTGGTGACAAAGGCTGGTCTGTTTACGCCGCTGAACCGGAGCAAGTAGCCGCTTCGTATGGTTCAAGCTTTTCCCAAGAAGCAATGGATGCCCATGGCGGCTGGTTAGCTAGAGCCGAAGATCTCGTCAAGTTTGTGGCCGCCGCTGATGGCAGCAGCAGTAGCTGTAAGCTCTTGACTCCTGATACCATAAATTTGATGTTGGCACCACCAGAAGTGGCGCCAGTCAAAACCAAGAAGAAATCTGGCGCATATTATGCTAAAGGTTGGAACTTTGCGCCCAAGACTGGCCAGTGGGCCCATAGCGGAGCTCTTACTTTTGGCACGGCCAGCTTTGTTTGTCACCTTGCTGATGGAGTGCAGGTTGCCGCTGTCTTCAATCATCTCCCCGAGAATTTCCCTAAGTTTTTCGAACAAATGCAGCCCAAACGTATCGATTTTGTGGAGAAGCGCAAGAGCAAGATTTAAGCCTTGATGGCAATGATACGGGCTCCGCACATTTCTATGCCGCCAACTTGAGCTAGTTCCTTTTCCCAGTTGTAAATCAGGCTGGCCCTATCGGCACCAGATTTGGTGTGGGGTAGAAGATCGCAGAGATAATGAAAAAGATAGGGTACTCTGCGCTCTTCAATGATTTCAAATTTGTCTAAAAGGGCGTTTTTGACTCTCTCGAAAGAACTGACATGGTGCTCTATTTCATGGTGTTGGCGCCAAAGAGAAATCGCTTCCGATTGCTCATGGCCAGCGCCGAGTGTATTGCTTTCGTGTCGCTCTGCTGTAAGCCAGCTATGGCGGTGCTTTTCTGCCGCTTCGTCTTTGCTTTTTTTTGGCTTCTCCTCAGCTGCAATTAATTGGGCCAAGTTAAAGAGCCAGATAGCTGTTTTTTGATCGACTCGTTCGTAACCAAAGTCATCGACCAGAAGTAAGCCGTTAGGCTTAAGTAGGCGATAGGCAGCAGCCATGGCTTTGTCTAGTGGCTGCATATGATGAAGAGAGCGACTGCACAAAAGAGCGTCAAACTCTTCATGTTCAAATTTTTCCAATTCAGTCTGGAAGCAGTTGACTCCTAAGGATGTGCTTTTTTCAACTGCTGCTTGGTTCGGGTCTATGGCTGTGACTTGCAGGCCGCCTTTTATCATTGCTGCGGCAATGGCTCCGTCACCAGAGCCGACATCGAGTACTCTCGATTTTGGTTTGAGGCAGCCGAGGGCAAAGCTGGCAGTGATTCTCGCGGCGAAGCTATGAGGGGTTTCCATGGTATTTCCAGTTATCTATATTAGAGGTGCTAATTGGCTTTTTCTTTCTTGGCAAAAAATCGCTCATAGAAGAACAATAGAGCCGCAGGGATGCAGCTTATTGCTACGAAAGTGAGAAAGTGTAAAACGGTGGCGAAGGCCAATGCTTGATCGGGCGGGATGTGCGCTGTCATCACCGTGGCTTCTTTGACCAAAAGGTGGAAGGTGCCCACTGAGCCAGGAGTTGGAACAAGCACACCGGCTGAACCGATGGTGAAGATTATCAGGCACTGAAGTGGATCGATTTTACTTTCGAGGCCGAAGCCGTACACCATTTGATAAAAGTTGAGCCAATAGGTGCCCCAGATGGCAACGCTAAGAAAGGCTATGTAGGGGTACTGAACTGGGCTTTTGAGTGCTTGAGTGCCAGTGTCGAATTGCTCGGCTAGCTGATAGAAACGCTCTCTCAGTTTTTCAGGCAGTCTGCTTTTGGCCAAGTTTAAGCTCAGCAACTTCTTTAAAATGGCGCCAACATTGGGCAGTACTATTAGGCCAACCACCACTCCTGCAAGTAATAACAGCCCGCCGGGCTTGAGCCACGGCATCGAGGCTAGCAAGTCTGGGGGCAGAATCATTAAGGTCGCTCCGAGAAACGATACCAAAAGAGCGATGTCGAGCATGCGGTCTATCAACATCGTCGATAAAACACCAGCCCAGGGAAGATTTTCCGATTTGCAAATTGAAAGTAGCCGTACTACCTCGCCCCCTCGTGGGATGGCAACGTTTACAGCGTAGCCAATGATGACTGCGTAAAAGGAATTGTACTGACTGATTTTTTTATCGGACAAAGGACGGAGCAAAATTGTCCAGCGATAAGAGCGGAGAAAAGTACCAAATATGCCGGAGACGAATATCAGTACAACTGCGAAAGGTTTGACGTTTTTTGAGTATTGCCAAAGTTCGGCGAGGTTGGTGCCTTTGAAGGCATACCATAAGAGGAAAATGGCGAAGGCTGCAGCTAGGACCTGCTTGAGAAGGTTGTTCGGTCTTGAATTCTTGGCTGCGGGTTCCTGCATAACTCTCTGTTTTTGTTTGTTAGTTTGAGGTGCTGTTGAATGGGGCATCTAGGGGATACAAAGCTCTGAAAGTGAAAGATCACTCTGTCGTTTTTAGAGCTGAGCCTAGAAATCCCGGTAGGGGTCTCCCCATGGTACTAGACTCAAATGCCCGAACTGAGATTATCGAGAAGTTTTTTTGCTATCAAAAAAATCGCTAAATATCTTCTTGGGCGGGCACAATACATAAAGAGATATGTCCTCGGTCGGCTGACACTCGGTTTTACTAGGGTCAAATCTCCCCCACGAGCTCTATTCACAAGCACTTCGCCAGGTTTTAACTTGCCTGAATGCTTGGCAAGCTCCGGTTATCCGGATCTGATAATGCGGGACAATGCGGGACAGATAGGAATTTTAGGAATAGTAGGAATGTTTCGTCTAATTCTTGGAACGCTGTCGAAAAATGAAATCGATGTTAAATTAGGAGGTTCTCGCTCTTGAAAAATTGTTCTCGGGCGTGGACTCGAGCGTTTAAAGGAATCCCAGATAGTTCGGTGAAATGATGGAAGCCAGGAAGACCAAAGTATTGTTAATTGAAGACACAGCTGGGGGCGCGTTCGCCCTTAAGGATGTGCTCAAAAAAGTTTCGGGGCCTGATGCCTCCATGGAAATCTCCAT
>CALRJJ020000257.1:0-7054 GCA_943367505.1 Flavobacterium psychrophilum
GTAGATTTGGTTAGGAGAGGAGCCAATCAAGGCGTGGCTGCTGCTACAGCGATGCTGACAGCGATTCGTATTCCCGACGCCGGTAAATCGACCATAAATGTCGGCGGTGGATATTATGGAGGCCAAGCTGCCACAGCGCTGACCATGGCGCACCGCTCAAGGGGAGGAAAAATGCAGGTAGTTGCCGCACTTGGAATACCGATGAGCATGGTCAGTGGTGGCAACATTGCCGCAGCTGGAGCAATTGGTTGGCAGTTTTAGGCTACTAGAGTTGCCAAAAAAATATAAAACCCTCCAAGTATGAAAGCAAGCACCACGCTCTAAAGATCAGATTTTCCTCTACCAGCTATCTGAAAATTCTGCCAAGATTTGACAAGTGCCTGAGGAGCGGGATGCAACTTGTCATAAACAATGATGACATTGGTCAACGGTCGCCCCGCGTGAATTAAAATCGAGCCGTCGTGTGCCAGCGCGCGAGACGCTCCGCTATCTAGATTCATGGCTTCATAACAGCCAATTTCTTTCATCAACTTGCCGGCGCGTTCCAAAGACAAACTGGTTATAAATGAAACCAAATATAGCTTTTCTCTCGACTGAGAAAAGCCTATCGCTTGCCTCGGACCGACGGTCAGAACGTGCGAATCAGTGAAACCTTCAATATCTGGATTGACCCAGATTTCTCCTTTTCGTAGCAGTCGAGGACCACAAGTTAGTGAAAACCAGTGTTGCTCCCAGCGTGGCTGCCCTTCGGCACGCGCTGTTACCATCTCTAGGTCGTTGCCTGATTTAATACCTAGAGTAGTACCATAATTTTCCCACTGACTATACTTCATGAATTTACCAGCAGCCACCAGATTTCCCATGACTCTTTGCTGTTTGTCTTTACTAAAAAAAGTGCCGTTGAGCATCACAGCTCCATGATGCTTTGCTACATAACTATCGAATGTTTCAGCACCATTATCTATGGTGGCAGTATTTGCCCAGTCAACATCATGTGGAAGCAGAATCGAAATGAAAGTTTCAGGGTCGGTCATATCGACAGTGGTGACATAGAATGTCACACCGTCTAGTTTTCTTTTGGCAAATTGCACTGGCTTGCTAATCTTTGCTTTCGCTTTTACAGACTTCTTCGGTGGTGGCACGAAAAAAGGTGGCGGCGGTGGCAGACCTGCTGCTTTCAACCGTTCGTATGAAGGCAGAGGCACCTCCATCATAGGCGGCAGCGGCCATTGTTTGTCAGCTGATGCCACTGCTACAGTTTTGTCAGAACTTGGCTTAGGTGAGCCAAAATCAAGCGTCGTACAGCCGCTAAGAATTAGAGCAGAAAAAGCTAGGCTCGGTGTAATTGTCGTCCACTTGAATGGCATTTTCAATTGATGAAAATCAACTCCATGAATCTCATTTGCTGCTTTTAATCTTGCGATTCAGGGATAACATAACACTTTCAACAATCGAGTTGAACTCTGGTAACTGCCGTTTGTTCAGCGCTCCTGCTGGACTAAGATGACTACTGTTTCATGGAACTTCCAATTCCTGCACTCGACAACCGAATTATGCTACTTTTCAAGTAAATTCGACGGGAGCCCGAAATTGCAGAGCAAAAGATTACTAGGCCTACTTCTCTCTATATCTTTCACTAATACTTTTGGCTCTGCCATCGCCAGCACCGGCGGACTACCGCCGCTCAAACCGACCGCAGTGCAAGCGAAGCATGTTCATGGCAAATTGCACAACCGGCGAATAGACCCCGAACGCATCGGTCTTGAGTCGGGAACAGCTAGCCGCCCCATTAATTCAAGTCGCCAAACTCCAGCCCAACCTATCGCTGGTGCCCCCGAGTTAACAGCAGAAGCCCTCCGCCTAGCCAGCGAAATTGGCATAGACAGTGACCTAGAAAAGCTACTTAAACTGAGCCAGGGGCCAGACCATAGTGCCGTTCAAAGCTCTAACAGCGATTTACTTAAAGCACTGCTACTTAAACAGTCTCTAACCGAATCAGTAGTGTACGAAAGCTTTGAAGTAAGAAGTTGTCTCAGCAATCTCGAAACTGAAATAGCCCAAGCCGATGATTTGCAGGCATTTCTAGAAGAGCGAAGAGACAAAGTAATTCGATTGAACACCATCGCTAACTTTATTTCGGGTGGTGTAACCGGTATCGTTGGTGGTGCACTAAAGATTGGCGGCGCCAATGAACAAAGCGCCAACGGCATCGACACTGGCGAAGGTATTACCCAGACAGCGCTTGCCCTGCTTGCCCTAAAGCAGCAGTCTGGCGAAAAGAAAATTGTCGAAGGCACCCCAAACATGTTGACTAAGCTATTCGACATCAACAGCAGCCACACCCAAAGAGACTATCCACCATCAGTCTGGAACTACTTGACCAGCGTGCCAGAAAACAGCAGCACTGGCCTAACCAGACAACAAACACTGATGAAGCGCTGGCAAGACCTCAAAGTTATAAACACCAAGGCCAGCGAAAGGCAAAGACGAGAAGCAATCGGCCACATTACTGGCACCCATCCCCAGCCCATTGTCAGCATCGACCTTCTCGATGCCCGCTCGGCCATGCTACACGACGTGCGCGCCGTTGTATCCGAAATGGATCATCCGCTTCTTGAGCTGATGCAAACTATCCGCAGCGTCAAAATACAATAGCCTCTAGTCAATAACCATGATCATCAAATGCAGTGAAACAAAAACCGAGCAGCTCTACCGTATTCTCATTGGCTCAGTGGTACCGCGACCAATTGCCTGGGTGTCCACCACCAGTGATACCGGTGTAGACAATCTCGCACCTTTCTCTTTCTATAATGTCTTCAGCATAAAGCCACCCATGCTAGGCTTCTCGCCAGGATATAAACGACCGGCTACAGCCAGCACAAAAGCAATCGCCAAAGATACCCTCACCAATGTGCGCGAGACTGGCGAATTCGTAGTGAACGTTGTCAGTCAGTTTTTAGTCGAGCAAATGAACCAATCTAGCGCCGACTATCCGCCCGATGTCAGCGAATTTGCCGCCGTAAACTTAACGGCAACAGCCAGTACCATGGTCAAGCCGCCGCGGGTAGGCGAGGCCTTGATTAGTATGGAGTGCAAGGTCTTTCATATTCACGACTTAGGTGGATCAGCCCTGGTACTGGGTGAGATCGTCTGCATTCACCTCAAAGACGAGGTCGTTCAGATCAACCCGGCTAGAGATGGCCAAATATCCGTAGATCTGGATGTATTGCAACCAGTGGGCCGCCTCAGTGGCAATCTATATAGCACCATCAAAGATCGTTTTGAGATTGCTCGACCAGAAAACTAGAGCTGGAGGTCCAATTTCAAAGTTTAATAAAGCCCTTACTGAAACAAGCACGGTAGTGTCAATTTCTAAACATATAATCTCATGAAAGTAGTGCTTGCTATTGCTGGAAGCCAGATGTAGTATGCATTCAGTTGCTAGACATTGCGTCTGACACAAAGATCAATAAAATGCCTAAACGGCAAAATATCGTCAAGCCCAAACACAACTTCGGTTCGGCGAGTAATTAGAAATAGATGCAGTCATCAAGTCACTTGCAGTAGCTCAGCAAGCGACTGGCAGCTATTACCTAAAGGAAGTTTCCTTGAAACAACGGCAACCCAGGTGCTGTTGTTGCTAACCAGCTAAAAGAAAAAAATAGTGGGGTCACCATGTTTTTAAACTACCAACCTAATAGAGAAGAGAATACAGAAACAGCACCTAAGGCCGAATTTGATCGACCAGACGGAGCTACGAACGTAACACCTATTGCTCTTGGCCTAGAGAGCCAGATTGATTATCCAATCCTAAACTTCTTTGCCGGTAGCGTGCGCACAGATCGAATTGAATACGAGAACTCATCGAGACGCGCTGGCCTGGCACGCTGGAAGGGCAATAGTCGCGACTCAGCGAGCTACGCCGATCAAGTAATGCACGCGGGCTTTGCCCCAGCACAAACTAGTGGCAATCAAGCGCAACGCTCAACCGGAGGCTATGGCGCTTCTTCTCAATCACCGGGAATGGGACTAGAGGGTGAGAACCTCCAATCGTTTATCACCGGGTCTCATCTAATGGCCATACCAACAGCAGCACCCAGACAGATAGAGCAGAGACAGCAAGAACCATTGCAAGAAACATTGCAAGAACAGCCAGAATCCAACCAGTCCGTGCCGGAGAAAAACCACACGGAGCTACCATCCGGAGCACCAGCCCCAGCCATAGTTTTCAAATTTCGCCGCATGAAGACAACGACATTCCACAATTTACTGGCAATGGCCATGAACGAATAACAAATTGCTTGAACAACAAATTGACTGAATAACAAAATAGCCACATAAATGAACAAATAGGTCGTTACCCCAAGGTAGCGACCTATTTACTAACGACTGATATAACCGGATCTTTCTACTTCTTGTTTGCTCTTGCCCAAGAATCTTTCAAGGTGACGATACGGTTGAACACCGGAGCGCCTGGCTTGCTGTCTTTGATATCGGCAACAAAATACCCTTGTCTCTCGAACTGGAAGCTGTCACCAGCATTTGCCTCACTCAAGCTGCGCTCGAGCTTACAACCTTTCAATACCTGCAAGGCATTAGCATTGATAGAGTTGAGAAACTCACTATCTTTTCCAGCGGGAGGCGCTTCTTCAGATAGCAAGCGGTCATAGAGGCGCACTTCGGTGTCAACAGCATGACGAGCACTGACCCAGTGAATCGTGCCTTTGACTTTGCGTCCCACCGGATTATCACCTGGTTTAACTTCAGGATCGTAAGTACAAAGCACTTCAACTACATTGCCAGCAGCATCTTTAACTACATCAGTGCAGGTAATCAGATGGGCATAGCGCAAGCGCACTTCTTTGCCAGGAGCGAGACGATAGTAGTCTTTAGTTGGCTCAAGCATGAAATCATCTTGCTCAATATAGATCTCTTTGCAGAATGGCACTTTGCGCGTGCCTTCTTTGGGCACATCGTGGGGCCAGTAAGAAGCATCAAGCTCTTCGACTTCATTCTCTGGATAATTTTCAATCACCACTTTTAGTGGCTTCAAAACAGCCATGACCCGTGGTGCTTTTTGGTTTAGATCATCACGAATACAAAATTCTAGTTGAGCCATATCTACGGTGCTATTGGCTTTTGAAATACCAACACTGGCACAGAAAGCGCGAATACTCTCTGGTGTATAACCACGACGGCGCAATCCAGCAATTGTAGGAAGACGCGGATCGTCCCAACCGCTGACATGTTTTCCTTCAACCAACTCTAGCAACCGGCGCTTGCTGAGCACCGTGTAGTTAAGACTGAGGCGGGCAAACTCATACTGGTGCGGACGGCTGGGGAACTTAGCGTAATCGATGAGATTATCAATCACCCAGTCATAGAGTTCGCGATTATTTTCAAACTCAAGAGTACAAATGCTATGGGTAATTCCTTCGATAGCATCCGAAATTGGATGAGCATAGTCGTACATCGGATAAATGCACCAGCTATCGCCAGTCATGTGGTGAGCAGTGTGGCGAATGCGATAAAGCAGCGGGTCGCGCATCTTCATGTTGGGGTTGGCCATATCAATGATGGCCCGCAATACATGTTCGCCTTCTTTAAACTCACCCTTGCGCATGCGCCGGAAGAGATCAAGATTCTCTTCAACTGTGCGTGTGCGGTGCGGACTATTTTTGCCTGGGGTAGTGACGTTGCCGCGGTACTCTTTGATTTCAGCATCGCTGAGACTGCAGACATAGGCCTTACCAGCGCTAATTAAGTGCTCGCCGTACTCATACATTTTTTCAAAGTAATCGCTGGCATGATACAAGCCGTCCCATTCAAAACCTAACCAGCGCACATCTTCTTGTATGCCATCTTCAAAAAGAGTGTCTTCTTTAGCTGGATCGGTATCATCGAAACGCAAGTGACAGCGGGTGCCAGATGACGGCAATTTCTCACGATACTCATTTGCCAGGCCAAAATTTAAACAAATAGACTTAGCATGGCCGATGTGCAGAAAGCCGTTCGGCTCCGGAGGAAAGCGGGTGATTACTTTCTCATGACGCTTAGCTTCAAGGTCATCGTTAATGATGTCTCTAATAAAATCAGAGGACTTGGCTGTAGCTGGAGATGGGGCCGGAGCTGGCGAATTCATAGTGAAACCTTTTAGTTATCTATGGGCAGTCAGCTATTTTACTCCAGATTTTTGATGAAATGCCTCCAATCTAGTTTGATGCAATTTTAACCAACCTAGTGATTCTTCTAAAAGAGTAAGCCCATGGCCGTTTGAACCATCTCCGACAGCAAATCCGCAGGCTGCCAAATGATTCAAATCAAGACGATTCGTCTCAATATCTTGAAAGATTTGATAAGCAAGATTAGGTAAGCGCTGCTCAAAAGGCAGGTGTTTATCAACTCGATGGAAGCCGCGACTGTGCTCCTGGCTGGTATTAGAGCCGCCAGTGACGCAGCCAGATAGAACCTGGGCGAATTGCGGCAGATCTAGGCCATAGAGCTTAGCTACAAGAGCATCGAGCAAGGCACGGAGCTTTTGGCGACGCTCTACTGGTATTTGAACAAAGCTACTTTCACTGGCTCTAGCCCGGAAGTATGCCAGTTCAGCAGCAAAGAGCCCCGCAGATTGTAATTGCGATTCTAATTGCGATTGCGATTCTAACTGTGATTGCGAAGCTCTAGCCAAATACTGCGAAACCACAGCAGCCTGAGATAGGTGAGTGAAGGATAGAACAGCACTAACCTGAGCAATTAAATTGAGCAACAGCAAAGAGAGGCCGGCCGGCCGCTGCTGATCATTGGCCAGCAAAGCCTTAGGTAGAGAGCACTGATCAAGGAGAAAATAATTTAGATTATTGCCACCGAATCTGGTTCTAAGACCAAAATCAAAAACAAACGAATTAAGCACAGCCACAAGTATCATGGCCCAGTAGGCCTGCTCACCTGCTTCTGCGGCCGAGAGGGCAAGAAAAGGTACCGAATTGCCAGCCGGATAAGGGGGCAATATTGCCGCCATCATCGAGCGAGTATTGGTGGCCGCCGACACAGAGAC
>CALRJJ020000258.1:0-7033 GCA_943367505.1 Flavobacterium psychrophilum
AACTAACTGGAAGCTCTACTATCGACGGGCCTCAGCCTTAACCGCTCTAGTGCGCTATGAAGAAGCCCTAGAAGATTCAGCGAAAGCAATAAAGTTAGCTCCCAAACAAGTTGAACCTTACTTGCTTCACGCCAGGCTATGCGAAAACACTTTAGATGACGAAACAGCAGCCAAAGATTACACCGCGGCGATTAACTTGGGGACACCACTAACATCTAACTATATGCTGCTACGCAGCCACGCCTACGAATCAATGCTGAAACCAGACTTGGCGCTAACAGACGCACTCGGCTATCTCAAGGGTCACCCAGAGCGCTATGACACTAATACCGCCCGCATAGTCGGTACCCTCTATTTAAAGCTAGGCAAAGGCAAAGAAGCCGTAGAGCATTTTACCTACTGCCTGAAAATTAAGCCAAAAATGAGCAAGGTGCGAGAGATGCGCGGAGACGCCTACATGCTTTTAAAAGATTACAATGCTGCAGCCTCTGACTACACTCTAGAAATTGAACGCATTCCCAACATAGTGACAAAACTGTATGCGAAGCGCGCCAACGCTTACCGCAAAGCTGGTCAATTAAAGAAAGCAGAACAAGACGAGATTAAAATCAAATCGGTCAGTCACGAAGTATTTGATATAGCACCATTTCGCAACTAAGAAGCAAGAGAGAAAAGAGGTAGTAAAGTTGCCACAACTGACAAACTGCAAGATACGCCAGATGACACGCTCCGAGTTTGATATCGTAATTAGCTGGGCGGCGGCAGAAGGCTGGAATCCCGGTCTTCCTGACCCTGATGTCTTCTGGCAAACTGATCCTGAGGGTTACTTTGCCCTAGAGCACAATGGCGAAATGATTGGCTCAGGCTCAGCCGTTAGCTATGATGGTCAATTTGGATTTATGGGATTTTTCATAGTCAAACCAGAGTATCGCGGGAAAGGCATGGGCGGACAATTATGGCTGACCATGCGCGATACTCTCAAAGGGCGACTAAATCCGGGCACCGCCATTGGTATCGATGGCGTCTTTAACATGCAACAAACTTACGCCAAAACAGGCTTTGTTTTTAGCCACCGCACCTTACGCATGGAAGGTGTCGCGGAGGCGAGTAATGACATCTGCGACTTAGCAGCAATAAAACCTGTAGCGGCCGATGAGATTGAATCACTAATTGAAGCAGACATATACTGGTTCGGCTTCAAGCGCCAACGCCTTCTCAATGCCTGGCTAAAAATGAAAGATAGCCATAGCCTGGTCTACAAAGATGCATCCAAGATATTAGGGTACGGTACGATTCGCCCCTGTCAGAAGGGCTTCAAAATTGGTCCACTCTTTGCCACTAGCGCCGAAATCGCAGACCAACTCTACCGGGCACTGACTGCCAAAGTCAGCGGTCAAGTGGTCTATTTAGACGTACCGGAGATTAACAAAGAGGCCATGGCCTTAGCAGCAAAACACAAGCTCAACGAATGTTTCGGCTGTGCTCGCATGTATTTTGGACCCGCCCCAGCACTTGATTACAGCCAAATTTACGGCAGTACCACATACGAGCTCGGTTAGAGCTTTTTGCCTTTCAGATAGTTGAAATTTAGACATACGAGAGATATGCTTACCTCCTCAAATTACAAACTTGGCCAACCGGTGACAAGTTTGTAATTCACTTAGGCTTTAAACCACAACTTAGCGTTGAAAGACAAAAAATCAGGAGAAGAAATGACAAACAAAGTCAAGGCGATCCCAACTGGTATGCACGCGGTAACCCCATACATGATTGTCAGCGATGCCACCAAGGCTATCGAATTCTACAAAGCTGCTTTCGGCGCAGAGCAAGTTATGGTTTTGCACATGCCTGATGGTAAGAAAGTAATGCATGCCGAAATCAAAATTGGCGATTCTGTCATTATGATGGGCGAAGAATGCGCCGAGCGCGGCTGCGTCAGCCCAGAAACAGCCGGAAAAGTAACTGGTTCTTTGATGGTCTATTGCGAAGACGTTGATGCTGCATTCGCCAAGGCGCTTAAAGCTGGCTGCACAGTAAAAATGCCTCTGATGAACATGTTCTGGGGCGATCGCTACGGCCAACTGTCCGATCCTTTCGGCCACATGTGGTCACTAGCTCAGCACGTTGAAGATGTAGCAGAAGCTGACATGCCTAAAAGAGCTGCTGAAGCCTTCAAGCAAATGGCAGCTGCTGGGAAGTAATTGAAACTCCTACAGTCTTAGCGGAAGCAATCAATGGTAAAGCTCTAGGGACATCACTGACTCTAGAGCTTTACCACTTATACTGCAACCATTTCCTACGCAAAAGAGGTGCGAGATATAGTATATGCAAAAGTCCCTGCTTACTTGTTTCAGCGCTTTCTGGATTTCAGCAAGTCCAGCCTTTGCTAATTCGCAGGAAGTAGTAGTGACAAATAACCTACCAACAGGTCCGTTGGCCGACACTATGACCAGTTACACTCGCGATCTTGGGCGCAGACTTTCGATGGTCTTTACTCCACCGGGCGGTAATGACTCAAGGATAGTGAAAGTGAGCTTTGTTCTAGATAGGAGCCCCAAGATGACCGACCTACAACTTGAAAAATCGTCGGGCTGGTCAGTAGCCGATGAGTGCGCAACAAAAGCAGTTAAGACAGCATCTGGTGGTGGATATTTTCGTCCTTTTCCCAAAGATGCACCTTCACCAGTAAGCTTCAGCGCCGAGTTTAAATACAATGTAGAAAACTAATGTAGGTCCACAAGAGGAGTTCTGGGTGGATTATTCAAACTTACCGATTGTCGAAAGACTCATCAAAAGCTATCCACGGAGATCTAATCCGGACCAAGCAAACATAGAGAAAATGCAAATTAGTCTCATGGCTGCTCTTGATGAAAAGGAATTTCGAACACTGGAAACAGCTCTAGTCAAAATATTCGATTCGGGCACTGAGCACCAATGCGAAATGGCCGAAGAGATCATGACTGATATGCTGGCCTATAGCTCTCACAACATTGACCAATTAATCGTCAACGCAATCGACCGACAGGGCTATCTGCCAGCACCATTGTTCAGAGGAGCTGGAGATACTGTCAAAAAGAAACTATTCGCGTTAATGAAACATGACGATAACCTCGCAAGAAAAGGTCTTGCCTGGATAGGCGATGAAGAAGTTGTTAACTGGTTCGCAGAAAGAAGAACAAAAAGGCAAAAAAAGAGCCAAAGCTCTAGTATCGATCATCTCTATCCGCTGGATGCTGGCTGGGAACTCACGGCAGACAATGAAAAGAGAGTCCTTTTTTCATTACACTGCCATGCGACAACCCCACTTCACTGGATTCCGCTATCTAATCAGTACAAACAACAAGACGACCCGAAGCTATGCAAGCTCTGTAGAAGCCATGTTGTAACTGTAAAAGACCTTAAGACCTCAAACTTTGAGGAGCTCTTCTCACTTTCACGGCCAGTTCCAAGCATTGATGTTCCATTTTGCGAACTCTGTAGTGGTTTGAACCCCATGCGCAGCACTATCTTGGACAACGGCACAACTGAGCTGTGTGAACCGGATCGTCAAATGGAAAACATACCAGACTGGCATTCAGACAATGAAGGTGACGGCGGTAACATAACCCTAGAAATCGGTCCATCAAGGAATCCATTTTTGGTAGCCGACTATTGCAACAGCGAAAATTGTTCGCAAATCGGCGGTCATCCCACCTGGGTTCAAGATTCTGAATATCCGCTTTGCCAATCGTGTGGCCGTACGATGCTGTTCCTTATGCAGATAGATGGAAACCAGCTCTACTGCATCTATCCTTTCATGTACTACTTTTTTATTTGCGATCTTTGCCCAGATCAACTTGCAGTTTCAAATCAACATACATAAGAAAGCTACTGAAAGACTCAGGCCCGCTCCAATTTCATCTCAATTTGCTTCTGCGCCATTTGCCTGGCCTTAGCATGACATTCGCGAATGCCGATTACATCTGGGTGATTACGCCCAAGAATCTTTTCGTTGATGGCTAGCGCTTGTTGATAGAGCATGGCCGCTTCAGAGTACTTGCCCTGGCGATCGCAGAGAAGAGCGAGATTATTGGCGGCAAGAGCAACATCAGTGTGCTCTTGCCCCAGCAATGTCTCTGAAATCTGCAAAATTTGCTTGCAGAGCGGCTCGGCCTTGTCGAACTTTCCACGCCTCCAATAAACTTCGGCCAATCCCTCTAAAGTGGTACTCAAACGCGGATCATCAAATCTAAAATCACTACTTTCATCAAGGGCGCCCAACCACATAGCCTGCGCTTCCAAAATATTGCCTGCAGCCAAGGCCTTAACTCCGCCAACTCTGAATTTTTCCCAATCAGAACCATAATTGGTGCGACTTTCAAGCACCAAAGCGTCCATCGCTTTCGCTTCTTCCACCCGCCCTGTTTTTCTATAAACTTTAGCCAACCACTCAGCCACATCAGCTACATAAGAATGATACTGCCCAAGGGTTGCTTCACGAATAGAAAGAGCGCGCTTCAAATTAGGCTCAGCGAGATCATAGCGCTGCTTGAAATAATAGAGACGGCCAAGGTTCTTCAAATCGGTAGCCACACTCAAATGGGCACTACCGCAAATACTTTCGCGGATGCGCAAGGCCTCGACTAAAAGCGGCTCCATCTCACTCAATTGCTCTTTGCGACAATAGAGATCAGCCAAGCGCGTCAGGGCATCGGCCACAGCAACAGTATCGCTACCACCGGTCTGTTTAATTTGGCGAATTTGCAGTTGCGCAGCCACAATTGCTTTATCTATTGGCTCAGTTTTATGGTGAGAGTGTGCAGCTGCATCAGCATTGGTAGTGGAATTAGTACTAGCATTAGTGCCTACATCTGAAGCCGCGCTAGTGGGATGCGAATTGATCACCCCACCACCAGGTGGGAAAGACTGGGTCGGCTCAAACATTGGTGTAAGAGCAGGAATACGATCGGTACTGACCTTGAGACTCTCCATATCATCTTCTAGGCGAGCGCCAAGTTTCTGATGAATGCGGTCAATCTGCTTACCCACTTCCACAATCAATTTCTGATCCGGTGCTGGGCAGGCCTGCTCGATACCGAGTGCACGCAGCAGACTCGCTTCAGCATCAAGCAAGCGATTTTCTTCCATGAAGGCTATGGCTAGCCTGATTAAAACTTTGGCTACCTGTCTGCTGTCAGGGCCGTGCATATTCTCCTGAAGCTTGAGAAATTGCTCCAGCTTTTCTATTGATTCACTTTTCATGCAGTGCCCGAGATTCCCAACGCTATTAAAACGACCTATTATTTGGTATATCACAAACACGTTGGTTAGAGCGGCCGAAATATCAATGCACTACAAAAGCTCAAGATTCAAAGTTTGTCTACTATCACTTTCAGTCATGATAGCGCTCAACGAACCGAGCAACGTCGCATTCGCCAACCCCAAAGCCTGGGCATTGCACGACAAAGCCATATTAGAATTTAAAGACCTAAAAACCCAAGAACTGGCTGTCAAGCACATAGAGCAGGCCGTCTCGATAGATCCCAAAAACGCTATGCTTTGGCAAGTAAAGGCCGCGTTTTTGCAAGGCATTCAAGAAAGCGAAAAAGCGCTACCCTGCATTAATAAATCAATCCAGCTAAACAGCAAGCACGACTATCCGTATGTTATCAAAGCCGAAATACTCAAGAGCCTGAAGCGTTTCAACGAGGCTCTCAGTGCTGTCGATTATGCAATCAAGCTCAATTCTAGCCCAGAATATTTCGTGGTCAGATCCAAGATTCTCATGGAGCAAGGCAACCTAGATTTAGCAGAAAAAGAGATGGATAAACTAGTAGTTTCCTATCCAACTAATACCCTAATTCACGCTCAACGAGCTCTGGTTGCCAGACGTCTTAAACACTGGCCAAAGGCAATAGAAGATTTCACCTATTTAATTAGCAAAGCGCCAGTAAAAACTACCTCTTACTATGGTGATCTACTCAGCCGAGCACAGGCGTATACCGAAACGAAACAGTACGACAAAGGCATTGCTGATTGCAAAGCCGGACTAAAGGGCCTTCCGGAGGCGAGGCAATTTCATGCAGCCTTAATCAAGCTATATGAGCTTTCGGGTAATGGAAACGAAGCTAAGCGCATAAAACAACAACTTAATATTCTCGACGACGAGCTACAACCGCCTAAATCTGACAGGTTCTAATGTATAAACCCAAAATCGGCGACACCATAGATGCCCTAGACACGCCAGCAATTATCATCGATTTGTCGGCCATGGAAACCAATATTGCCAGGCTAATGAAACGCTTAGCTGCTAGTGGCAAGAAGGTGCGGCCTCACCTCAAAACAGTCAAATCACCACACCTTGCTCAAAAATTACTGGATGCTGGGGCAACTGGTTGTTGTGTGGCCAAAGTCAGTGAAGCCGAAGTGATGGCGCAAGGCGGGATAAGCGATTTGCTCATCACTAGCGAAGTAGCAGGAGAGGTAAAAATTGAGCGCCTGCTCAATCTAGCAAGCCGCTATCCCGATGTAAAAGTAGTAGTGGATAGCGAGGCAGGAGCGGCAGCTCTCAACTCGGCAATCAGCAATATGGGAGAGGTCATTAAGCTAAAAGTGCTCTTAGAGCTGAACGTCGGCCAGAATCGCGCCGGGGTAGCGCCGGGTAACGAAGCGGTGGACCTGGCCAAATATATTACCAGTCTCGAAAATTTGCATTTAGTTGGCATACAAGGCTATGAAGGCCACTTACAGCATCTTGCTAATGACGAACGGCAGCGCCTCTGCAGCGAGGCCATGCACAAATTATGCGATACAGCTAAGTTAATTAGAGGCGAAGTAATTCCTCTTGAGATAGTCACCACTGGTGGTACTGGCACAGCAGAAATATGCGCCCAGTTTGAGGCCATCACCGAAGTGCAACCGGGTAGTTTTGTTTTTATGGACGTCGCCTATCGCAACGCCATTGGCCCGCTTTATGCCAACGCTCTCTCTGTTATCTCTACGGTCATCAGCAGACCAGTGCCGGAACGAGCAGTGATTGATGCTGGCCTCAAAT
>CALRJJ020000259.1:0-7032 GCA_943367505.1 Flavobacterium psychrophilum
CATAGCCAGCGTCTGTGGCCTTGAGTCACAAGCGAAATATTATTTACCTGGCGTCGTCCGAACCGGCGCAAATAGCTCTTCCTCTTCTTGCACTTGGCGAATCACTTTTCCAATCGGAGCAACAGAGCCCGTCATAGTCAAAGTCATAATCTCTTTGTCGATAGCTGCCTGCTGCTGCCGAAGCTTCTCGCCAATGGGAGTGTGATAAAAAGCGATGATGTCTTTCAAATCTTGCTCAGTGAAATATTTGTCGTAAACGCTGACAAAAGTATTCTCCATAACTTGCGGCAGTTCTTTGTTCTGCATAAAGAGATCACCAGTGCGCTGAGTCATTCGATCAACGCTCTCCTTTGCGTCTTCTATCATTGCTTTCTGCTGCATAGTCGTAAGCTGCGGAATTTTAGGGCTATTCGGAGCATTAGGCGCAATCCGCGATACCATTCCAGATACCACGCCGGGAACGCTCCCAGATACTTGCTTAGTAAGCGCAGGGAGCTGTGCTCGCACTAGACCCATAATCTCTCCAAACCCTGGACCGACATTAGGGCTCCTACCAGACAGTTGCATGTATTCCAGAATGAGAGCCCTTTTCGCCGGAGATACGCGGGCGCTGGCAGCAGCTGCACTGGCTACTGCATCGTCAGAAGCTGATGTTTTTGTTGTTGTTGGATTCAATAGCTCAGGAGGAATCGGCGGCGGCGGTGGTGGCGGCGGCATCTGAGCACTAGCCGACAAGACTCCGAGGTGAAGTGCCACCAGCAGCAGACAAACATTGATTGAACGCATTTTTACTCTCGGCTGTTTTGAATTGAACAAGAATACAAGTGATTGAAGCAAGCGAAAGTCAGAAACTCTGTGGGAAACGTCGTCCATCAAAAACTGGTGTGAGTAGAACTCTCTTTTTATGAATACACACAAACTGGGCGACAATATCAGAACCGACTTCCAGCTTCGCAGTGGTCTTTATGAACCCCGGTTGGTTTGTTTTTAGTACTTTGACAATGTAGCCACCTTGCTCCGGTTCGACAACGCGACAAACAACATTCTCGCCCGATCGAAGACGTTCATCGTCACCTCCGCCCACTGCTACACGGGTTCTCACAACTCACCGCCTAAATTTGCGCAGGAGAATGGAGTTTTCATCAATCACCACATTTCTGAGCAGACTATCCCGCTGCTTTTACTATATCAGCACTATCCCCGCGGCCAACAATTACCATGGTGGCATAGTTGATAAAGAGCCCATGCTCGACAATTCCAGGTATCTTCTCCAGTTGCTCGGCAAGTTCTGCCGGTTTATCAATTAGTCCAAAATTACAGTCGAGTATGTAGTTACCTTCATCAGTGATGAAAGGCTGGCCGCTTGAGAGCAGCCGCAATTTCCCGTCACCACCAAGGTTCGCTAGCTTGCGCTGCACCAGAGGCGAAGCAAATTGAATCACTTCGATAGGCACACGAAACTTGCCCAGTTTTTCTACGACCTTATGCGAGTCAACAATGACAATAAACTTGGTAGCCGATGATGCAACAATTTTCTCTCTTAGCAGCGCGCCACCACCGCCTTTGATCAAATCGAGATTGCCATTTACTTCATCGGCACCATCAATTGCTAAATCGCAAACCGTATTGTGTTCAAAATCTGTCAGCTCTATACCTAGCTCACGAGCCAACTTAGCAGTTGCCTCAGAAGTGGGAATGCCTTTAATTCGCAGACCTTCCTTCACCCGCCGAGCCAGAGCCTCGAGCACAAACGCAACAGTAGAACCTGTGCCTAAGCCAAGAACCATATCGTTCTCAACAAGCTCAACTGCTTTTTCTGCAGCAATACGCTTTTCGATTTCGACAATTGATGCTGGCATTTGCTTTCTCGATTTCAAAGGCACAAGCTACTTACTATGAGGAGTGCCTAAGTAAGGAAACACGCTCAAAGTGTCAGTATGCGGCGAAAGACCATCGGGCGGAATGTCACCTTTTGACAGGAAGGTAAGCCGGGCATTGATGACATCATCTAAGAATGTGCGGCCATTGGGATAACCCGCTGGCTTGCTCGGATCAAAATTCAACATATCAGGAAGAATGCGGCTTTCATTGATAGCAGCAATTGCTTCTTCTCTTGTGTAATTGCCGGTGTGTCCCATCAGATGCACAAACAGCTCTAGCCAGCGTTTGTAATCATTGACTGGCTCGCTGGCGTTGTATTCTTCTTTGGTCTCATCGGTATTAAAGAAGCTACTAACAGACGGATGCCCCGCTCTATCCACGTGTTCGAGCTTGCCGTTCTTGCGCACGCTACAACGGCCCCAGATGCGAATTACGGGATTAGCCTGTAGCTCACTAGTAGGCAGCTCAATGACGATAGCGAAGACATTGGCCTCAGTATTCGAATCGACGCCAGTCCAAGGTGACTCACCGCCCAAGTGTGGTGCTGTAAAGTTGCGACCACCAGATGTATCAAAGAGATTCTTGATACCTTCGTAATCAAAGAAGAAAGCATCACTGCGACTGCCAGCAAAGAATGTGTAATTTCCAGCCTTGACGATATTAGGCGTGGGGCCAAACGAGACTTCTGCATCGGCAATGATTTTTGTGCCGACAGCTTCCACCGATTGGGCTTCCTCCCCTTTGGCCACATAGACACTGACGGTTTGTTTGCCATCTTTCGGTTCAGAGAAGACATAGCTAAAGGCAATATCGTTCAACAAATCACCATTGTTGTCGATAGCCAAGCGGTAAATGGCGTCAGGATGCAGGGCATCGGCCGAAGGATTGGCGTTAAGTATGAGAACCGTTCTGGTTGGATCGGCCGGAGACTGAAAGGCGTAAAGGTCACAAAGATCGAGCCGCTGATCGCCAAGGGGTGGGCCTAGACTTAGTCCTGTGAAATGGTTCGACATTAATTTCTCCTTGGCAATCATGGGCCGGACAGCCCGTAAATTATGCCTCAAAACCACTGTGAATTAGATGCTCACAAGTTGAAAAATTGATTTACGGGGAAGAATAATAAAAGCAAAGAGGCTCAATATATGACCGACAGAACAGATACGAGCCAGGAAGCGGCTGTCAGCAAATTTAATGCTGCCCCTGAAGGCCTTGAGACCGGCAGCAAAAAGCTTGACGGCCAAGACAGCCTGCACCAGGAATTTCATGCCCTTTCTCAAGTCGGGGCAAGTCAAGGCGACCTCGCCACCAAGGGCAAGAGTCAAGCACTTGACACTCCCTCTCTACCACCTCTCTCAATTGACGGCCCAGAGGCCGCCCCTGAAGCGAAAGATGATACAGTCGGCTCCACAGAGTCTTTCACTCTCGAAACTAAATTGCCCGGTCAGTACAGCATTCGTGGTCAAGAGCGCTACCTTGATAGCGAGGCGACGAAACTCACAAGCGTAAATATGGAAGCTGATGGTAAACCAGCCGAAACCGCTGCAGCTGAAGCCGTGCCTGCAAGCTCTGTACCAGAAGACCTCAAAGCAATCGTTGGCCCAGAGCGAGAACAAGAATTTCGCCAGGCTTTTGAGCTGATGGACCGCTTCGATAAAAGCGTTAGCGAAGAAGTGCTGCAGCCTGGAATTAAGAAGTTCACCGAGATGCTCGACCAAGCCGAACGCGACATGCCGAAAGAGAAGCTCGATGCCCTCGAAGCCGAGCGCAAGAAGTATGGCTTAGAGCTTAAAGCTTACAACGAAGCCAACCAGGAACCTTCGCCCGATAGCCCGCCGACCATGCAGAATCTGCTCTATCATGCGCCGCCGGAGCGGGGCAAAGAAATGAAAGAATTTGACCGCACAGTGCAAAACATTACTGCTGCCGTTGGCAAAGAAATGGCCGAAAACATGCAGGCTGTTGGTGCTAAATTCAACAAAGATGGTGGGGCATTAAATTCCGCCGATGATCTAGTGCAAGAGTATTACCAGCGCAAAGAAGATTTAACTCCGCGCCCAGAACCCGAAGTTCAGCTTCGAGAAGCCTAACTAATTTGGACTTTTGAGAAATTTGGACTTTGAGAAATTTAGAATTTGAGATAAAAGGATAAATTGACACTTAAATCGCTCTTATTGCTGGCCGCAGTTTCCTTTCTCGCAGCAGGCCAAGAGAATATGGCCTTAGCCAAGCCAGCAGCCAAGGAAATATTGGTTTTCTCAAAGCTAGAGCGTCTCTCAGACAAACCCATACTTGCTCCCCGCCCAGGTAAATTCGATAGCGCTGGTGCCTTTAATCCAGCCGCTACTTTGTTGCCGAATGGCCACACAGTCTTGCTATATCGCGGTCAAGACGAAAGGGGGGGTTCGCGCATCGGCTACGCCGAAAGTAGCAATGGCATTGACTTTGTCGCTGACGAAAAGCCTGTGATCGAGCCCAGCCTCAACAATATCAGAGACGACGATGATAGCGACGGCATTGAAGATGCCAGGCTAACTAAAGATTTCGCCAACAGCAAGTGCTGGTTAGCCACAGCTACGGCCTACAGCAAAGCCAAAGAAGCAGCACAACTTGTCAGCTATCGCTCACTACCAGAAAATCTGCACCACTGGCAGCGTGCCGCTGTGCTCATGCCGGCGAGCAGCGATGGGCAAAAGTTAGGATGGAACATTCACTGGACCAAATCTGGTGCCATAGTTGTGGACAGCAAAGCACAGCCAATCAAGATCAATAATAAATACTGGATGTATTACATGGCCGATGCTCGAAGCAACAATAATGGCGTCAGCAAAATAGCCCCTGATCAAATGGGTATTGCCCAGTCAGATGATGGCATAAAATGGCAAGATGCGCTTGGGAGGCCAATATTGCCTCATCGCCCAGGGCAGTTTGATTCTAGAGTAGTAGAGCCAGGTCCGCATCCAATCATTACCAAAGATGGCATACTGCTGCTCTACAATGGTGGCGATGACACTCTTGCATATCGCACGGGCTGGGCTCTTTTCGACAAAAAAGATCCAACTAAACTGCTGGCGCGCTGCAACAGCGACATATTTGCACCAGAGTTAGCATGGGAAAAGAAAAATGCTTCAAACACCGTGCACCAGGTGCCAAATGTTGTTTTTGTCGAAGGCATAGTGCCATACAAGAAAGGTTATTGTGTTTACTATGGCAGCGCCGATAGCTATGTCGGAGTAGCCTACACCAAACTAGAATCTATCCCTAAGCCTGACTTACCGTAGGCTTAGAGGACCAACGCACCCAGAGAATGAAGAGCAGTTGCAAGGGCAGGCGACAATATAAAATTACTGGTGGAATCTCTTTGAACAGCTGCGGGTTCAAAGCCATATTGATATTGGCAGGAAAGACAGCTATTAACAAAGCAATCAAGCCAATGCCAGCAGCAGCTCGCAGCTTCGGCCAGGGCGCCAGTAAGCCCACTCCCCCAAGTATCTCAAAGACACCACTAATGAAAACTAGCTCTAAGGGATAGGGCAAATATGGTGGCATCGCCCGCATAAAAACATCAGGATGAACAAAATGCATCACCCCAGCAAAGCTGAAGAATAAAGCAAGCAAATAGATGGAGACGGTCTTTGTTTTCAAGTCTTAGCCGCCTCTTTCCGCTCCGCAGACCTTATGGCCAAGATCATAATTGCCAGACCAGCAAGGCCAGTGACAACACCAATTGCCAGCTCGCCGCCACCAATCTTTTCTTTCAACTGGACAGCGATAAAAACAGAAAGCATGTTATGACCAGCATGCAGCAGCATGCAAGGGAAGACCGAGCCCGTGCGAATTGCCAAAAATGTGAGCACACAACCAAGCAAACCAGTTGGGAGGAAGCGCAAAAGACTCATGTGAAAAGCACCGAACATTCCGCCCACAGTGAGCACCCTGCGCATGGTGGAAAACCGCTTGGGCATGAGCGAGAGAATAACGCCACGGAAGAGCAGCTCTTCACAAATCGCTGGCATTACCCCAAGAACCAAGAGCAGCAGCCAGAGAGGCTGAGTATTCAAGCCCATATATTCTTCCATCAGCTTACTTAGAGCTGCACTTCCAGGAACAAGCTTGGTGAAGATAGTAGCAAGCAATCCGGCCAACAGCACCGAGAGCGGTGCCAGCATCAAGGCTCCCAGCAGTGTGAGAATTCCCCCTTTAGGCATGTGCAGGCGCAAGACAGCCCGACTTGGTAGCTTGAGCCAAAACAGGGCGAGAAACAGTCCTGGCAACAATATAACCAGAAGCTGCGTCAAAGCCATGCCCAGCAGATGGTGCTTAAGCACGAGTATCTGCGAGAGATAAAACATCAACAGAAAAACAGTGCTGCATAAGAAGAATAGTTCTTTACCAAAGTTCTGTTCAATAAAGCGACGACTGGGAGATTCTTCAATGCCAAACAAAATATCTTCGCGGTCCACCACCGGGGCAACAACGGCACAGAGCGTCACAGCAAAGACTGCAGAAACAAAAGCAGCAACAAACATATAGAGGGGTGCTATGCGACCGGAGAGAGCATCATCCATAGCCACAATTGAATTGAGAAAAGGTACGAAGGCGCACGGCCCATCAATGTGAACTTCACCCAAGGCCATGACCGACAGCGGAATAGTAGTAATTAGCATCAACGGCAACATATAGGCTTGTGCTTGCTGTACGGTCCTAGCAAAGGTGGCTAGAGCCATGGCTGAAGCTGCCATAGAAAGACAGAGGGGCAGCATCATCAAACTAACCAATAGCACACAAGGCAGAGGCAATTGCACAGCTAAAGGTGAATCGAGCTGACTGGCAAGAGTGGCAGGCAAAAAAGAAAAATACTTGATTTGTATAAATTGAGAGAGATAGAAGCCGGTAAGAGTAGACATCACCACGGCAAACGAACTAACAGTAATCGCGGCCAGCTTGCCAATAAATAGATGGCTGCGCCGCACAGGAGTAGATAGCAGGGCCTCAAGGGTGCCCCGCTCTCGCTCACCAGTGATGGCATCAAGCGATGGGTAAATCACCCCCATAAAGGCCTGAAAAACGAGAATTAGCACCAGCATGCTCTGCACAAAAGGGCTGGCGGCAAACATCTTATTTGTCGAAGAGACCACAAATGGATAAACAGTT
>CALRJJ020000260.1:0-7016 GCA_943367505.1 Flavobacterium psychrophilum
GGCTTCTTGCAGCTGACCTTGTGATTGCAACAAACCACCTAAGCTCATGCGGGCAAAGGCATCTGCTGGGCGCAGGCTTAATGCCCGGCGATATTCAGCGATGGCATTTTCGAGATCGCCAGATTGGTGCAAGACCGCCGCTAGGCTGAGGTGAACCATGGGGTCGTAAGGGGCGCTGATAACAACGGCCCTGAAGGCAGCTAGGGCTTTGTCTAAGTCACCGGCTTTGAAATAGGTGACACCTTGATAGTAGCGCTCTAAGAATTGCTTGGGCATTACCTGGGCCACGGGGCCGTTGGTTTGGGCTAATGCCGCATTGGTTAGCCCCTGACTTACAAGAGTGGTGACGCAGGGCAGGCTTGCAAGGAGGCTTGAAAGCAAGAGTGAATGTGCCTTGCGACTACTTGAAGAAAATTTTGAATGCGGCATTGCTGAAAGTACCTAATATAGAAGCTCTTTTAATTGGCAGATTTTATTAGAACAGTACCTAATTATGGTCCAAGACGCCCCTTTGCGAAAGGTTGTTCCTCTTATGCGGCTTTAGTGGAAATGGACGCTTAAAGCTGTAAGAGCTAATTATCTGGCAAAATACCGGCAAATAATGAAATAGCTGAAAACTTACTGTTTGAACCGCAAGAAATGGGCCAGGGGCAAGCCTTCGCCGGCCGGTTGTCATGAGTTCCCGCTATTTCTTAGACAGTGTGGCTAAATTCTTGCTGACGTTTTTGTACAGAGTGCACATTGTCTCGATGTCGGCTTCTGGTGTACATTGAATGTATAAGGGTCAGTAAAAAAGTAATGGAGACCGCGATTGAGAGCGGATTTTTCTCCAGGCAGCACTGAGATAGGCCGCTACTTTTCGAAAACCCGGTGCCCCGGTAAGACTCAGACAGAAATCGGTCCGGAATTATGCGTGCTGTAACACCAGTACTTTCTAAAGTATCCAAGGCAAGAGCCCTGAAATATTCTTTTCATTAGCGGGCTTAATAACTCCTTGCTCGGTTTGCCGAACACCATTTCGATCATTGCCTTTGTCGCAGTGAATCAGGCGAACCAAAGATAAATCTCAAACTGATAACAATAACAGTTAAGTCAAAACCTTAAGGCTTTGAATCGCATTTCGGCAGGCGTTTGCACTGCTGGTAGTGTCTCGCGTTCATAGCTGCAACCAAGTGTATAAATCATGGCAGTTTATAAAAACGAAAGTCAGACTAAACAATTTCCGCTGGTGGAGCGAAACTCCAATCATTACCAGGAGATTGCTTCTAGCGCGTTGAGCAATTCAATTAATCACCTCAATAATGCTTATTCGCAAAAGCTTAGTGGTGCTGAAGGGGCCGTAGAGTTCCGAGATGAAGGTGTATACACCTACGACAACAAAGGTCGTCGCTATCTAGATTGTTTGGGTGGATACGGCATATTCAACGTCGGTCACCGTCACCCTCGGGTAATCGAAGCTGTGAAGATGCAGCTTGACCAGGTCTGTTTGCACAGTCAAGAGTTGATTAATCCCTGGTCTGCACACTTGGCTAGTCAGTTAGCTGCCATCACTCCTGGTGATTTGCAATATTCATTCTTTTGCAATAGCGGTAGTGAAGCAGTGGAAGGGGCAATCAAGTTAGCCCGTCTCTATACTGGCAAGACAGAGATAATCTCTACTAAAAACGCTTATCACGGCGTTAGCATGGGTGCGCTTTCTGCCACTGGCCGTGACGTTTTCCGTAAACCATTCGCTCCATTACTTAATGGCTTTAGCCATGTTGAGTTTGGCAATATCGAAGCGATGGAAGCTGCCATCAACGAAAATACCGCTGCTGTAATTCTCGAACCAATTCAAGGTGAGGGCGGAATCAACGTTCCATCAGAAGGTTATTTAAGAAAAGTACGTCAACTTACTGAGAAGCACGGCATACTTCTTATTCTCGATGAAGTGCAAACTGGTATGGGCCGCACTGGTCGCATGTTTGCCTGCGAGCACGAAAGTGTTGTGCCAGACATTCTATGTTTGGCTAAGGCTCTAGGCGGCGGTGTAATGCCGATTGGCTGTTTCATGGCTTCGGCCAAAATCTGGAAAGTGCTTGAGCCAAATCCAACCATTCATAATTCTACTTTTGGTGGCAATCCTTTAGCTTGTTCCGCTGCATCTGCCTGTATTGAAGTTTTGCTTGATGAGCACCTGCCTGCTCGCGCTGCTTTGATGGGCAATTATTTCATGCGTAAATTGAACGAATTGAAAGAACGTTATCCTGAGCGCATTTTTGATGTACGCGGCAAAGGTTTGCTAATTGGTCTTGAATTCACCAGCAAAGATTTGCGTGAAGCCGTACAGGTTGAGCTTTTCCATAGAGGTGTGATTGTTGCATCGACTCTTAATTCCAACTGCACATTTAGAATCGAGCCGCCACTAATCATCACTGAGTCGCAAATCAATTTCATGATTGATGCCCTTGAATCAGTATTAATTGATATCGGTTCTGGTCGCTTGGCAGAAATGCAGGCCTTAGCCGAAGAGCAAGAGTTAATCAAGCAAGACGTAATAGCGATCGAACCGTTGACCGTAGAGGACGTATTGACAGTCTCTATAGCGCCGCAAGCTATAAGTGATTTAGATTCAAATCTAGTTTCAGATATGGTGATCGACGAGTTCAGTGTTGCCAAAGCAAGGCAGCGTAGGCGCGTCCGAGCGGCTGCGAAAGTTGGCAGTAGTAAAGTGGCTGCTTCACGCAAAGTTGGTGAAGTAAGGCTGGTGCCCGTTCGTGAGTCTAGAGCTAAGTCAAATTCAAAATCTAATCTCGAAACCACAAAGAAAAAAGTAGCTAAGCCAAATAAGGCGGGTAAGAAGAAAGCAGCAGGCAAAAAAGATAAGCCCAAGTCGAAAGCTTCTTATCGTGCCAAGACAAGAAATTAAGGATACTCGACGTACTAGAGATACTTGAGATACTAGGGATACTAGGGTAATGAATGACAATCAAAATCTAGTTAGTTTTCTTTCTGAGAAATTGCGACGCAAGCAAAGCGGTGCTACCCCTGAAGAAATGGCAGCAACAATGTATGCCTTCCTCGCCAGTGAGAGAGCTGCTCGCAGCCAGCAATACGCTGAAGCCAATGGCAGCAGTGCACAGGTAATTTGTGTCCAGAGCATGCGTGCTGTCTAATTACTGACAAACGAAGAGTGGTTACTTTTTTTAATCCACCTTTCAATTGATGTCTAGAAAAACAATTCACCTCAAGCTGGAAATAGTGTCATTACATTTCCCCCAGTAGGCTTCGTTCTATTCGGGAATTTTCAGCTTCCAGTGCTTTTTGCGCTGGGGAGGTTTCGTCATGAATACCGGCTCGTACTTGTTGGCTCTTGATGGTTCTCAAGCGTCTCGCTCTGCTGCACATTTGGCCTGGCAGCTGGCAAGCTTGACCAATTCAAAGGTTGACGCTCAGCATGTCGTTGATAGTGCTGATATTTGGCGTTTTTTGTCTTATGATTTGGCCGGGTTTATTGGCAGCGGACCATACATGGATGCTAAAGAGCGCATCACTGAAATCATGCGTGGTATTGCTGAAGCCTTAATGCTTTCATACTCGAGTCAGGCGGGCGGCCAAGTTCAGTCTTTTGACACTTTCGTAGACGAAGGAGATCCCGCTTGCGAAATCGCTAAGCGAGCTGTTGACTATGATCTTGTGGTTCTTGGCTATCATGCCAGAACTTCGAACTCCCGTCGGAAAGTATTATTTGAGGAGCTGGCTAAGGTCTGTCCTTGTCCACTTTTGGTGGTGCGCGATGTGGCCAAGCGCTGGTCGAAGATGCAGATTTTTATCACTCGAGACCTTGCTAGCGAAGAAACCGTCGCCAGTATTTTTCGAGTTGGTGCCCTTCTAGCAATGCCTGTAGAAGTTTTGCTTGATAGTCGTGATGCCACTGTGATGGCAATAGAGCCAGAGCTATTTTCGATGGGGGGATGGTCTTCGGCATTTGGTGTCAATGTCGTGCGTCCTGCCAGCTTTAAGGACGTGACTAGCGCTGCCGATGACAACGTTTTGTTGGTGGTTTCTGCTGATGCTATAGATTCTGCTCGTGACACTTTGGCCCGAACACGGCTGCAAAAATTTCTCCAGCTATCAGCTGGTCGAGCGCTCTTGCTCTGGCGCGACCATGCGGTTTCATCTTCATCTTCTTCTTCTTCTTCTTCGAGGCGTGATGCGCGAATTGCGTCTTAGCGATATTGTCGCTATGGTTTTTTTTATTTTCCTTTGTGCACCACTGGTAGTGTCAGGCTTTGACCAGCTGCTTGCCCAGTATAAGATCAATCACTGATCTCGCTGAATAACTGGTTTCACCAGGGCTGAGAAATTGGTTCAGGGCGGCAATGTGATCACCGGCTGTGACTAGTGGTGGTTCCTCGTAGCCATTGGCGCGAGTCTGGCCCAGGCCGATATTCGAGAGAAGGGCGTTGCAGAGACATTTGCGATTAACTGTGTCTTCCGCTAAGCCGCCTTTTTTGACATAGTCAGCTTCTGCTTCACCGGGGCAGCGGAAGGCGATGGAGCCGTCATTGCGGTTGTAGGCCGAGCGCAAATAGCCGAGGTCGCAGACTCTTTCTCTAGCCTGGTAGACAGTTGACTCTGAAAGCGAATTATCGACGTTGGTGATTTTGAAGGGATAGCCAGAGGCAGAAGCACAGGGATCTGTAAATATAGTGACAGTCTGATCTAAGACTTTTTGTAGTGTGCTTGTTTTGATTTCTTCGGTGATTCCTGATTCCTGGCAGAAAGCAAAGGGCGTGCCAACCTGCACACCGGCCGCACCAAGTGCTAGGGCCTCTTGCAACTTTTCTGCACTGCCATACATGCCGGCGAGCCAAAATGGTAGTCCTAGTTTTTTCAGTTCTTCTAAGTCTGCTTCATCGCGCTTTGTGTATATTGGCTCTCCCTCGCAGGAGAGTTGCATGGCTCCCCGGGGCGGAGCATTATGACCACCAGCGGTGTGGTTTTCGATGACGAAGCCGTTTACTTTTCCTGATGCCTTTTTAGCAATATTAGCCGCTAATGTGTGGGAAGAGACTATGGCCAGAAAGTCTGGACGTTTGAGAGTCTTGCCGTTGAGCAGGACATCTCTGGGATTGAATGTTAGATAGGTGGTGTCGTTGCTACCCTCGCTTGAAGCAATGCTCTGAAGATTCAGTTTGAGCGATACTTCTTTCTGTTCGCTCAGCCCATCTAATATGCCGGGAATGGCTTTGGGAATACCGGCGCCCATCAAGACATAGTCAACCCCTGCAAGCATTGCTCCATAGAGTGAAGGCAGCGTTGGCAGCTGTATCTTTTCTAGGTAGTTGATACCGACCTTGCCCTGATGGCCTTCCTTTGCTAGGTAGACTTCGGCAAAATTTGCCAAAACAATTAATTCAAGCGAGGCAAGAGTTGGTTGAACTCCGATCATAGGCACATTTAAATATGGTGCCTCGGCTGGCTTGCCGCCGTCTCGATAGTAGCGCTGCCATACTCTATCTACCAGTTCTTTGACGGGGAAATGTTGGCAGGCGCGCTGCATGTGACCGCCTTCGTCTCCATCTTGCAGTCGTCTGGCGAAAACTGTATCGAGCATTGTTCCTGAGACCACTCCCAGTTGGCCTTCTTTAGAAACGGCTTGGGCTAGTCGCCAGTTGGAGACACCAACGCCCATGCCCCCTTGAATTAATAGTGGATTTGTCTGATTTGTCGAATTAGTCATTAGAGTCGCTGCTTTGATCCTGCGCTTAGAGTCTTGTAACGGAGTCTAGCAGCGCCAAAGTTTGACAAAAACTGGTTACCTCAAGGTGACCAGAGCTTCTATCGCACTTCGGCCTTTTTTAGAGGTGATGAAAAACGCACAGTGCTGGCTGATACCAGTGCCGGTGGTTACTAAATTGTTTTTTTTAATGCTCGTCACAAAGGCACACATAGTGGCTTGCTTAAGGCTGATAGCTTAAGTCTATTCTTGTCTAGCCTGTTCTTATATAGCTTATTCTTGGCGCAATTGTCGTGGCGTTAGCGGGCGGCGCTTAGGGCAATCCATCTCATCTTTACTGAAACCTTCAAGTGGACATTGGCACAGTTGCTCGCTCTCACTGATTTCGCTGGCAATGGCTTTGAGTTCGCTCATTACTAAAAAGAGGCGCTGCCCTCGCGGGGTAATGGTATGTACAACTTTTGGCAACTTCTGTTCAAATACGGTGCGAGTAATCATGCCCGCGGCAAGCAATGCTTTGAGGCGCTCTTGCAGCGATTTCATGCTCAGCCCCGGAATAAAGGTAAGAAATTCTCTGGTGCGCACTGGTTTGAGCGCTAGTTCCCGCAATATCTCCACAGTCCATTTGGCACTAATCAAATCGAGGGTGTGGGTTATTGGGCAGGTCATCTTGTTGTCACAGCCAGTGTTCATAAATCTTGCTTCTGAATTTGCAGAATATACAGCTTTGAGTATGTTGCTTGGCGGAAAAACTGGCATCAACCGTTGTGGGTATTTACCTTGAAGTTTGCTTCATCCTTACCGAGGGTATACCGTAGACTAAATCTCGCTAGCCCGCTTTTACTATTGGTTATAAAAAATGACATTGAGTACAACGCCAGATTTCGATCTATTGCTTCCCCGATATCTCAAAGAGGCGAAGAGTCATATTGCCCAGATGGCAGCCTTTGCCTTTCTTGTTTTTCTTATGCCGATCGCTACTCTCCTTCTCAATATCCAATTTCTTTGGCTGCTAATATTCCCTCTCGCTGCAGCGCTCTATGTGGGGCGGGGCCTAAGCTCGGTGCTTCTTGTTAAGCAACGGGCTGTGGCTATTCTTAAATCGGTCTCTCCTACTAAGATGTCAGTGACTGGCATCAGTAAACAGTTTCTTTTTTGGAATTCAGTCAGTTCGCCAGGATACAAGCTTGATCTGGCACCACTTAACTCGGGTGCTGCCAATATTCAAAACCTCAAAGTCGATCCAGCTAGTAAACTCGCCGTTGAGCATTTGGCTGTACTCTTGTCAAAGTTT
>CALRJJ020000261.1:0-7008 GCA_943367505.1 Flavobacterium psychrophilum
TGAGCGCATCAATCACAGTATGCCTGCACCACTTGCAGCAGCCATGGCCTAACTCTCATAGCGAGAAATAGTTAGAGTGAGTGAAATACCTTAGGTGGAAGCATCCATTTGATGATTCCCGGGCTTGTTGGTGGCAAGTCTGAAACGTCTACGCGGCAGACACCGCCTTTTTTAAACGGCAATTCAAACTCAAGACCGGCAAACACCAGGTCTCGCACCAACATGCCCATATCGGGTTCATGACCAACAAGAAAAATTTGCTCGGCCTGAGGATAACGGGCCACGCTCTTCCAGACATTGGCGGCGGTCACCCCCGGCGCCAGGGTATCGGTGAACTTCAACTCACAACCAAACTGTTCCACTAAAATTTCTGCAGTTTCACGGGTACGCACCAAGGGGCTGGCAAGCACCACATCTGGTTTGACATTGAGCTTCGCTAGACCGCGTGCCACCACTCTCATCTCTTCCTTGCCTTCGTCAGTCAGTGGTCGATCAGCGTCTCGTGTCACACCATGACCCAGACGTTCTGAGGCAATTCCGTGTCTAACCAGATATAGTCTCATGGCAACCTCACCATCCAATTTTTGTAGCGGCTTTTAGCCTATTACTATTTTACGTGTTAGAAATTACTGGAACTTATCTTTGACTAGAGTAATATTTATTAGATGAGTAATTTAAAGCCACGAATGATCGGATTAGATGTCGGCGACCGCCGCATAGGTGTCGCTATTTCCGATCCCCTTGGAATGACAGCAGCCGGCCTGGAGACCATTCATCGCGTCAATATGCACACTGACGTTGACAACATTGCCTTGCTTGCCGCTCGACATGGCGCAGTGCAAATTGTAGTTGGCCTTCCTTACAACATGGATGGCTCGATGGGTGAACAAGCCGAAAAAGTGAAGTCGTTTGCCAAGAAGCTAGCTAACGCCACAGGCTTACCGATTGTCTATGAAGACGAGCGCTTAACTACAATATCGGCCATTCGCACGCTCACTATTCAAGGTGTGAAAACCGGCAAAAATAGAGACATGGTTGATAAACAAGCAGCTGCCATCATTTTGCAAAAGTATCTCGATCGCAAAAGCCCACCACCAATTGCGTAATTAGTATAGAAATTAAGTAGCTTAGGTAGTCGCAAGGCTTATGCGACTTATAAATGTATGTCAATGTCACAGAGAAATCATTATTCTGAAAGTTGATTTGGTGCTTCGATACCAAACAATCCGGAGTCAATGATGTTTATAGATCAGTCTCTAATGTATAAAGATCAAGAGATCACTTGGATTGCCGAGCAGTCTCTCAATGCTGGCTTTATACATGGTGATTGGGCAGAATGCCTGAAGCAACTGGAGCAGATTAAGGGCCTTACTGGTAGCGATGCGAGAATACATCTTCTGAGGGCACGGGCACTGTGCTCACTTAAACGCTTTGATGAAGCCGAGACAATAGTCGAGCGCTTAATTGCTACGGACTATTCTTCATCCGGAGTGTTTCATTGCCAAGGTTTGATTGCTTTAAACCGCGGTTTAGCAAATAAAAGCGTAGCTAGTTTTTCTAGCGCCATTGAAAAGAATTTTGGTAGCTTTGTTGATGCCTCGGTGAGCGATAATCTTCTAGAGCGAGCGAAAGCGCTAGATTTACAAGGCGCGAGCGAGCGCGCCGAAAATGACAGAAGCCTAGCAATGCAATTGGAACAGCTGGAAAAGGCTCGCAGAGAATATCTTGCCGGTAACTACAAAGTAGCAGAATACTATGCAAAGAACTTGCCCGGCGACCTCAGTGAAAAGGTCTATGTTCGCGTACTAATTGCACGATGTCTAATTGCAGAAAATTGCTATGACGAAGCTATAAGAATCACAAGCAAAATATTTCTCGATAACAATAGCTGCGAAAGCGCTATTTACTACAGAGCAGTTGCTTCATTTTTTGCCGGCGACTTCCGAAACTGCGTTCGCGACTTATCTCACATCATTAAAGAGCACTATGGCATCCTTGCGATTGAATCATCAGCAGATTCTGGCACCATCGGCATTTGCGACAGTATCGATGGCAGATTACTTAGAGCCCGAGCAAACTATCAACTTGGCGAATTTGCTCAAGCAATGCTTGACTTGGACTTTATAATTTTACGCAGACCAAGTTGGCAGGCGCATCTTGAGCGAAGCAAATCAGCATTAAAACTTTCATTGTTTGGCACCGCTATTGGTGACGCCCAAGCTGCCTGCGAAATTAATCCAGCTAATAAAGTGCTGCAAAATCATCTAAAGAGATGCAGAGCAAAGCTAGAGGCGCAAAACGTCTTGAATGCTCACCATCAATCAACAAGTATAGAGTTGTCACAATCAGCTAACTAATATCATAGTTGTCAAGCAGGGCTAATGGGTCGAGTTCAGTAGAACTTGAGCACCAGTCTTCACCAATTTATCAAACTAAATAGCGCCAATTAAAGAGAATCAGAAAATGAATGGAACAGAACCAAACTCGAACCGATTTTTCGACCCTGACCTTCTTGTCGCTCCAGATGAGCGCTACTACTGCAACCTGAGCCTGCTTGTTCACGCTGTCCGCACAGGCTATGTAGAAGATGACTGGGATTCTGTTGTTGAAATGATGGATGCACTAGCGCAGCTCGGTGAACTGGACAACCACAGCCGACTGCTACGAGCCAAGGCCTTGATGGAAACTGGTAAATATGATGACTCACTAACTGAGTTAATTTTCCTCTCTAGCAATGATCCATGGTGCGCTACTACTCAACAGCTTCTAGGAGAAGTAAGGCTCTACAAGAAGCGCTATAAAGAAGCAGCTCGATCATTCACAAGCGCTATAGGCATTAAGGCAGTAACAAGTATCGTACCAGGAGAAACTGTTAGCTATCTAGGCCGGGCAATGGCCTTCACCTTTATGGGAAGACACTCTGCGGCCGCTACGGATATGCACACATTCAATACACTGAGCCAGTTGAGAAAAGCGCGAAATCACTTTTGGAACCAAAGACATGCTCAGTGCGAGCTGTATCTTGAAACACTACCGGATAAAGTCCGTTCGCTGCCTGCCGCACAATACTTGAAAGTTCGCAACATAATGGCAACGAGAGACTACGAGCGAGCTCTATTAGCATTTCCAAAGGTACTATCCGTTAGTCATGTCGGGCTGCCATTTCTATACAGCCGCGCTGTCTGCAACTACAAGACAAACAATTTGCAAGCATGTATTGCAGATCTAACAAGGATAATTGGGCTAGCAACAAGAGTGGTGCTACTGGAGCTCAATCCTGTCGTGGGAGAAGTAGACCTAGTCGACATTACTCAAGTATACAGCCTAAGAGCAAGCTGCAATAAGCAACTCAAGAACTACTCAGCCGCCATTGAAGACTATGAAAAAGTGCTCTACTTCAATCCTACCTCTGAAACTTACCTAGCTCGAGCACAAGTTCTCTATGGGTTGGGACTAATAGCTCGTGCCTTGACTGACGTGACCAAAGCCGAAGAAACGCTAGCTGACGATCTAGCACTGCAATCGCTAAAAATGCTTTGCTTGGCCCGCCTAGAGCGTCGACAAGAGTCAGCCGAAATTGCTCAAGCAATTCTCAAAAGAGAGCCAGATAATTCAATGGCTAAACTAACTCTTGAGATTCTAGCGACAGAGGAGCTATTCGTCGCACCACCAATTAGCAGTCACTGGATTGCAAATTAGAGAAGTGCCTACCTCTGCACGTAAGGCCAAGACAAGGAGCTAAGTATGTTCTTTCGCAACCAGTCAACTCAGAGCAAAACTGTTTACTTACCTACAGAAAAACGAGCGCTCAAATTAAACCATCTCGTTACGAAGCAATCCGAAGAAGAACGGTTAGCAGATCTACATAGATTTGTAGCTCAGAGACTAGAACGTCTTCGCCTGGAACCGGAGATGCGCAGACTCTTCCTAACTCAATCGCACTCTGCTCAAGCAGAGGTAGCCATCAAGGTGATTGAGGAATATCTCTGCCAACAAGCAAAAGTTCTCTAAATTTGATTTGACTGAACCTGCGCTAGTGAAACCTTGCGAACCAATACATTTCTCACAAATTCCCTGCGCTAGCTATCGCACATCATATCGATAGCGCAACAACTCCAGTGCCGCTGAGAGGATATAGAGATGGCAATGGCTATTGGCAGAAGAAATTTGTGAAGGGCAGCATAAATCCCTTTAAAACCAACTGTACAATCGGTTTTACTAGGGAATCTATCCTATTCACTTATAAAGGTTCTAGCTCAAGAAAACTGTCATGTAATCACTCGACAAATTTCTATCGGTGCATCTCTGCACTTCATGAGTGACTACCCAAAATGAGTGAAGGAAAAACGAGTACGGTCAAGTCAATTTATCCCCAACCAAGATGTTTAATAAATCTCCATGGAAGCACCTTCTCAACGCCTGCGTAGCACTCAGTTTTGGACTGGCAATTGGCGTACCAGTGGGCAATGCCATTGCTAACAATAACGACCAGAATCAGCGCTTTCTCACTGAGATTGCTTGCTCAGCGGTAGTCACAGCATCATCTGCTGCCGTTATATATCGCCCCAGGCGGAGAAAAGATTCAGTGTCAAGTTCAGACGACATCGAATCTGAAGTAGTGACTGCCAGCGAACTTCAGAGTCGTCTCGAATACGAAAGGGAAAATGGATATGACAGAGAAGCCTGCCTGGAAGCACGCTTCGCTTACTTCATGGCACTATACAGCAACCCAATGGTGAACAATCGCGCACAGCGGCGTATGGTTGGAGCGAAGGCGAGTAATTCTTTGTCCAGCGCAAACTGGCGCACCTTGAATAAGCCATTAGAAACTCAGGCTACAATAGAAGCCCCAGCTCCTGATAGCGCAACTCTGGCCACTTCTACCTCCATCCCGCCGACAATGGCGGCCGCTGAGATTGCTCAAACTGCAGAAGTCAATAAAGTCACCAAGCATTCGGCGACTACAGTAAAATCGAAAGGCTTTGGTGGAAGCAAAGGTAACTCTAGTCACAAGAACGCTGGCAAAAATCCAAAGAGAAAGAGGTAACCTAGCCAAAGGTAAGCTAAATCTACCAAAGCCCTAAGGGTCAATTTTCCAGTGAAATAGTGCACACCGGTAATTAAGAAACAGTGGCCTAAGAAAAACTTTTCTAGGCCACTTTTCCACCTTTAAGAAGCATTTTTGAACGAAAACTAGGCTGAATCTAGGAAATAGGAGTCAACTATTGCATTAATTCGCCTATCAACGTAATCGACCATCTCAAAATCATTTCTCTGATGGTAGAAATCGCCGATAAAGATAAGTACCAAACCGACCTCACCGCTCATATTGCCGTAAAGATTTTCAGCATTGGTCAGAATCTTTTTATAGGCGCGCTCAGCCCTAGCAAAATTAGCTTGTGGGCAATCCAGCGGCGAAGAATGACTTCGGTATGTCACTAATTTCATAGATTACCCAACCAGGTCTCTTATGATTACATAAAATACCTCAGGAAAATGAACTCTTGGTGAACACCCCACGACCGCTTCATGCCGATAGCGAAATTGATGTATTCACTTCCTATGCTTACTAAACTTACACGTTTCATGGTGCTTCTACGAAGAACGGGACTCAACCCGTATGGAACTGTCACAGTCAGCCTTCTAACCTAGATAAGTCAGCGCAATTAGAGCGGGTTAGCAAAGTATCGAAATAGTCAATTGGCGCGGTTGCTAACTGCACGCATCGAAAACAATTCGACTATTTTGAAAAATGCTTGAACCTGCACTAAATTGGCACCATCAGAACCGCTGAGAGCAGATTCTCATTAGCCCATCAAGCAGTGGACACAATTAAATTAGACAAAAGTTCAGGAGAACGAGTATGACCCTCGAAGCCAATCAAGTTAAAAATAGTGCAGAAGCCGCTGTGACAAAAAGTAGCGACAAACCAAACTTCTCAGAAGTTTACAGTCTGCTCGCAAATAACACCACAGCACAAGAGCAGAAGCAAGAGAGAACCGCATTCGATGAGGCCCTGCATACTAAGTTTCCAGACCTTGACTTGATCGGACAGAGCAAACTCGAAAAAGCTGATGGTCAGAAGACTAACGCCCTCGTGACCTTTGATCGAAAATCTAACCAGGTGCAGGCGCGAAATTCAGAAGATTTTTCAATCATCGAAGCAAAAGACATCAGCGAAAAGATGAAACAAACTGGACTTACTGCTGAAAAAACTAGTCAAATACTAGCTGCAAGTTCTGATGCTGGGGTAGAGAAATTAGCGGACATGAACAAGCCGGGATCACAGCCAAACAAAAAAGAAGGTAATGCCGATAATAAAGCAGAGGCTAATAGCTCAGTCAAAGGCGATCAATCTTCACAAGCTTCATCTGAAAAATCTACAGAGAAAGAAAATGCGATTGAGCCAAAGGCTGACAAGTCTAAAGAGAACATATACGTTGTGAAAGATGGTGACTGCTTATGGACAATAGCAGAGGCACAACTTAAAGGAAAAAATGCCGACAATAAAGAAATATCAAATGCGAATATTAGATCATATGTTGATCAAATAGTGGCTAAAAATAGGGAGCAGATAAAAGATGAAGACTTGATCTATCCGGATCAAAAATTCGTTCTTCCTGAAATTACCGAAGATAAAGCTACCGCCGAGAGCCAAAAGACGCAGGCAGATCAAAAAGAGACACAACAGAAAGAAGCAGCAAATAAAGAGAACACTACCTCTGACAGAAAAGCAAAAGTCGAAAGCAAAACTGACGGTACTGATGCTCCAAATTTAAACTCGGCCGAAAAGAAAGACAAGCAGCAAAATCCCAATCTCTTTGAAGGAAAACGCAACGGCGAAGAAGTAAAAGAAGAAAAGTCCTCGGCAACTGACAAACCAGCCGCAGGCAACGAACAACCATCAGCAACTGACAAACCTGCCACAGGAAACGAACAACCATCAGCAACTGACAAACCTGCCACAGGAAACGAACAACCATCAGCAACTGACAAACCTGCCACAGG
>CALRJJ020000262.1:0-6990 GCA_943367505.1 Flavobacterium psychrophilum
CGGCATACCAAGAACAGCTGCTCTTGTACTTCTAATTTCTTGTAATTGGTAAGGGTCGATTTTCAAGCCAAAGATGCGCTTAGCCGGTACTTGAAATAGGGCTAGGGGTGGTTCGACACCATAGACTATTGGCACATTAGCCGCCTTAAGACCATAGTGATGAGCCAAATACATGCAGTTAGGAGTTTTGCTTGTACGAGAAACTCCAACTAGAACCACATCTGCTTGCAAGATGCCATCAGGATTTTTGCCATCATCAAAGCGTATAGCAAAGTCGACAGCCTCAATGCGCCTGAAATAGGTTTCGTCGAGTAAGTGCAGACGTCCGGGTTGCGAAAGCGGTTGAGCTCCGGTCAAATTACCTATTCGCGCCATCAAGCCACCAATTAAATCGATGCTCGGCACTTTGTATTTATTGGCCTCGGCCTCAAGGGTTTCTCTGTATTCAGGCAATACCAAGGTATAAGCAATTATTGAACGACCCTGAGAAATTTCCTTGACCATGGCAGGAATTTGCTGCGAACTGCGCACCTGTGGCAATCTATAGATAGAAGCATGGCCAGGCGGAAACTGCACAAGAGCAGCTCGAGCAACAGACTCAGCGGTCTCACCACTTGAATCCGACATAGTGTAGATTATCAGCTCGCTAGAATTTGACGGCAGCTTAGGCTCGTTAGCCAGTGTCTTACTTGAGTCATGGTGTGCGTCTTTCACTTCTCACTCACGGCGGTGCTGACGCTAAATAAGTAACACATTTTGCCTCAAAAATGCCCCTACGATATATATGTTTTATAGTTGACTTCAGTGCAAGCCAAAATCTATGGGCAAATCAGGATAAAATAGGAACCAGGCATCTAAGGTTAGCTTGAAGTAGACACCTGAAATAAGCATTTGGATCCCCAAGAATTTACTGTTAAACAAGCAACAGCTGCCGATCTTATCGGCACAAGGGTAGGTCACGCCTATGTACTGACCGGTGTGCTTGGCACCGGTGGCATGGGCAATGTCTTTAGGGCAAGTCAAGAAACCATTGGCCGTGATGTCGCTATCAAATTCTTGCCCCTCGAGATTGCTACTGATGCCACGGCCGTGCAGAGACTTGGCCGAGAAGCCAAGGCCTTAGGACAACTGAACCATCCAGGCATAGTTACAACCTTCGACTTTGGCTTTACGGAAAAGAGAGAACCTTACTTAGTTTTGGAGCTCGTGGAGGGCAAATCACTCCAAACAATTTTGGACCAAGAAAAGTGTCTAGAAATGGCCCGAGCACTGCAGATATTCGTTCAAATCTGCGAGGCCATGAGCTATGCTCACAGCCAGGGAATTATCCACCGCGACCTCAAGCCTCTCAATATCATGATCGGCATACGCGAGCACTTCGAGTTCGCCAAGATACTTGATTTCGGTATTGTCAAACTGACTTCTGAGGTGCAGCAACTAACCAAGTCTGGAGAAATTTGGGGCTCACCATTTTATATGAGTCCTGAACAATGCACCGGCGGAACGGTTGACAACCGCTCGGATATTTACAGCCTCGGGGTGGTAATGTTTCGCAGCCTCACCGGGGAAGTGCCACACCGTGGTGCCAGCTTCCCAGAGACAATTGCGCGCAAATTATCAGAGTATCCACCCTCTTTCGAGAGCATTGCCCCCGGACTCAATCTTCCAGAAAAGCTAGAAGCAGTTGTGCTGAAATGCTTGCAAAAAAATCCGGACGAGCGCTTCGCCACAATGCAAGAGTTGCGAGCAGAACTGCTTAAAAACTATCCTAATCGCCTTGAGTCAGAGGCAACTCTTACTTATGAAAAAGTAGACGCCGTGGCTCAAGCCAGTAAACCTAAAACCAATCAAGCTAAAACCAATCAAGCTAAAACCAATCAAGCTAAAACCGATCAAGCTAAAGCTGGTCAAACCAAATCTGACACACCTCAAGCTAGCAAAAGCTTTGAGACTAATTCCAGCGGAGCAAGCAAGAGCAAAGCAAACACTAGCAAAGGAAGCGCTAGCGAAAATAGCACTGAAAAAGAAAGTTCTGGCAACTCAAGAACTTCACATCCAAGACTGAAGCAGTCCAGCTCAGATATAGCCGGGATAAAGCAACTGGCCATAGTTGTTCTATCTCTTTTGGTCTTACTGGGAGCCATGGCCGCAGGAATATTTTCGCTTTACCAAAATCAGAAAAATGCTGCAGCAAAAATACAGCCACAAGCTGTTACTAATTTGCAGCCGAATAATGGCACCACAAGTGGTACTAACCAAGCCAATACCACTCCAGCCCCACTCAACCTGCCAGCTTCCAGCAAGAATCCAGTAGAGCAAAGCTCAATCGCACCTGCCGAAAGTACCAAACCAGCCATTAAAGCCGTGAAGAAAGCGCTGAAAAAAGCTCCAACCAAGCCGGGGAGAAAGAAAGTCAGTCAAGCGGCAGCCACTCCAAGAAGTAAGAGCTTGCGAGAGATTCTGCGTCACACGGGCCAAGAAGTCATGCACGAAATTAGGCCCTTCAGGCGGTTGCGCCAAAACGATCCCAACAGCTTCTACCGAGACTTCGGCGGTCGGTAGCTCAGTTTATCTATTTGACAACATTGAGATTCAAAGACTTGAGAATCAGCAGGAGATCAACCCCCTCGGATATGACTTTAATCAAGTTACCCTGATTAACTCGCGGTACAGAAATCGAGGGACTGAACTTGAGACAACCGAGATAAGGAACATTTGTGCGAGAAGCAAGCAACAATGCCACTTCAGTTCTGGTTAGTTTACTCTCTAGCACCTTACCTTCATCGGCCTGAGTTTCAACTGTAACCATGCCGGTGATAGGTAGATCGTGCAAATAGCTATAGGCCAAGACGAGTTTTTCAATGGCATCCTGGTTGTGGTGGGCAACAATCACGCATGAATAGCCAAGCTCACGAGCGAAATCACGGGTGTCTTTCCATGAGTGGGCCAAAGTACCCACGCTATTTTGCTCGAAACTCATAGGTGAAGCACAACCACCGGGAGTTTCTACAAACATAAATCGAGAGGGGTCACGGCCAATCGAAAGCGAATGCTCCCATTGAGCTTCTGAGAGATTCTTTGCTGATGAAATAACGGTAGTAGCATAGTTGCGGGGAGTGCCACTAATAGAGCAAATAAAGGAGATTTCAGACTCAGCACGATCCTTGCTAGCAAAAGAGATCGGTTTAACAGCGCCCAGCGCCACACCTTGTTGTCGCAGCATGGCCGCCAAGCCTGTCATAAAGACAGTCTTTCCGCAACCAGCCTCAGTACCAATGATGGTAAGACCGTTGCTAATTACTTGCTTACCAACTTGAGTAGATTGCGGATGCGTTCCAGTTGACATTAATCAACCCATCTAACGGGACAACTAGAATATCAAGTTGACTGCCACTGTTGACTATGCCAGAAGTAGAAATTTGATTTTATTATCTGATTCTTTCTGTTATCTGATTTTTTGTATGCTCTGATTCTTTGTATTATCTAACGTGCACGGCAAGGTGATCGGCATCCTGAATACGCTTATGCACAGCTTCTAGTGCTGCTTTTAGCTGCACATCTTTACCATCTTCAGGACCGCGACGAACTCCAGCGGTAGGTTTTTCTAACCACCAAGGACCTTTCTTATCCTTCAAGTCTTGCTCTGAAAGCTCGATAGCAACATCCGGCGAGATTCCCTTCTTGTGAATATCGGTATCACTTGGAGTTAGATATTTGGCAATGGTGACATTGACGCCGCTGCCATCTTCGAGACGGTTAATTCCCTGTACCAGTCCTTTACCGAAAGTTCGCTGACCAACAAGGATGGCGCGATTATTATCATGTAGGGCACCAGATGTGATTTCAGAAGCAGAAGCGCTGCCTTTATTGATCAAAAGCGCCAGGGGCTTCATGCAAATAGGATGACCATCAGACTGAGCCGGGGTTTTGTAACCATCGCGGTCTACGGTAGACAAAATATTTCCCGAATCAAGAAACATATTCGAGATGTCTATGGCGTTGGTCAATAGACCACCAGGGTTATCACGAAGGTCAAGAACCAGACCTTTGGCGCCAGATAGTTTGGCAATAGCATCTTTCATTTCGCGGTTTGCTTGCTGCGAGATAAAGCTAGAGAGCCTGATGTAGCCTACTTCAGAGTCAAGCATTTTAGCCGTTGGTATCGCCTTGATAGCAATCTCAGCCCGTACAACTTTGACCTTAACTCGCTTACCACCTCGGGTCAAAACTAGATTGACCGGCGTATTTATCTCGCCGCGAATATGCTTTGCAGCATCCTCTACATTAAAGCCCTTGGTGCTCTTGCCGTCAATTTCAGTAATTTCATCAGAGGCAAGAATTCCCGCCTTGTAGGCTGGTGTGTCTTCAATTGGGGTTATGACAATCACTTTATGGCTATCAGGGTCTAAACCAATCTGCACCCCAATGCCAAAGAGCTTGGCATCAATTTGCGATTTTTCATCGTCAAAGGCATCCCGGTCTAAGAAGCGAGTGTAGCGGTCACCCAAACTAGCCAACATAGTCTCGATAGCTTTGTGAGCATCTTCAAGGGTCTTCAACTTGCCGTCGTAGCGATGCTCCCAACGGTCCCATGATTGACCAGTAAAACTAGGTTCATAATAATCTTCTTTGATCAATCGCCAGACCCTATGATAGAGGCCATCTGGGCGTATTGATGGTACTAAAGCGATGTTGTGGGCCAACCGTTCTTTATCAGGAAGGGAGGCAACGTAAGTATTTTGAGTCTGAGCACCTAATAGACCAGAGCCGCCTAAAGCCAGTGATAGAGCAACTGGAAGTGCTAAAAGGTGTTTCCATAACATATAAAACAAGACCCCGACTTACTTTCGAAACGAAATCACTACCTTGACAAGCTCTTTATACCCAGTCACGCCAGGTTTTAGACTATTTCAGCCAATTTTTTCTGGTAAGTCTGATGGACGCCTAGTTAATACGAGTGCAGAAATGCTAATTAAGCCATTGTTGGTTAGTGCTACGATCATGGCTACATTTTTGGCACTTAATTTAGTAGGCTTTCCCACACGAGAATCTCATGGCAACAAAATCACCATCAAACTCAGCCGATCTAGCAGATATTGGAATCTTTGGAGGCTCAGGCTTCTACAAACTCTTCGATAAATACGAAGAGAAAATGATAGAAACACCATATGGCCCGCCGTCTGCGGCAGTTGCGATCGGGACCATGGGCGGAAAGCGCGTGGCTTTCATGCCTCGCCATGGTGAAAAGCACACTATTCCTCCGCACAAAGTACCTTTTAGAGCCAATCTCTGGGCCATGAAATCACTCGGTGTAACCAGACTGGTCTCACCCTGTGCTGCTGGCTCACTGCAGGCGCACGTCAAACCAGGCGAGTTTGTGGTTTGTGACCAATTCATCGACCGCACTTCTGGCCGCGCCGATACTTTCTATGATGGACCAATCACCACCCATGTATCCCCGGCCGAATGCTACTGCCCCCAGCTACGCGAACTGGCAGTCAAAGCAGGAGAGAAAGCTGGCATTACCATGCACCCATCGGGCACAGTGGTAGTAATTCAGGGTCCCCGCTTCTCCACCAAAGCCGAATCGGCCTGGTTCAATAAAATGGGCTGGGAAGTGATCAATATGACCCAATACCCCGAAGCTTACCTAGCTAAAGAGCTTTCGATGTGTGTTGTTAACGTTTCGCTGATTACCGACTATGATAGTGGAGTAACCGCCAACGTGGAGCCAGTTTCACACGCAGAAGTGATGAAAGTATTTGCCGCTAACATCACCAAACTGCAAAGCCTGCTGGTCAACTTAATTGAAACCATTCCTGATGGCAGAGAAAAATGCACTTGTGCCGACACTCTCAAATCAGCCCGCGGCTAACAGCTATATAGGCAACAAACACTAAGAGAAAAGTAAATGCTACGCAGCTTCTCACTAAACCATGTGGTCGCACTACTAGGACTGGTACTCAGCCTATCCTCCTACCTGATGCTGCACCGCTATGGTGTACCTGAGAAAATCTGTGTTGGCGGCGGAATATTGGCTCTCTTGGTCGTTTCGATATTCTGGTCCAGCGTTTTGCTGGGTACCGACGACGACGAAGATGACTGATAGAGCTGAACTCATCAAGCTGAGCTAATCAAGCTGAGCTAATCAAGCTGAGCTGAGCGCGACGAACTCATAGAAAAACTATCAAAGATAAGGATCAATCCTGCGAATGAACTTTCAAAAAAATTGGCCCATGAGTAAACTGGCCAATATAAGGTCTTTTAGTTTGACTCTAGGCCTAGGACTTTGCCTCACCGCTGGAATATCAAACAATCCAGCCTATGCAACAGATGCAGCGAGCACTGACAAGCCTGAGATCAAGATAAAGAGCCCGCTTATACCAGTCAACAAAGACTTCAAATTGGCCAATGGTCTCAGGGTAGTTCTCTCAGAAGACCATTCGGTTCCAGTGGTATCAGTAGCAATTGTCTATGACGTTGGTGCCAGAGATGAAGTGAAAAAGCGCTCTGGTTTCGCGCACCTCTTTGAACACATGATGTTTCAAGGCTCAGAAAATGTCGGCAAGATGGAACACTTCAAATATATCGAAAGTGCCGGCGGTAGTCTAAATGCCTCAACTCATGCGGATTTCACTAACTACTTTGAAAAAATGCCCAGCAATCAGTTAGAACTGGCACTTTGGCTTGAGTCTGATCGCATGCGTTCTCTCAAGGTCACGCCCGAAAAATTTGCCAACCAGCTAGAGACCGTAAAGGAAGAGAAGCGACTGAGAGTCGACAACCAACCTTATGTACCAGCTTCAATTAAGCTGGAAGAAATGGCTTTCGATAACTGGAGCAATGGCCACCCGCCGATTGGCTACTTTGAAGATTTAGAAGCATCCTCAGTAGAGGACGTGCGCAAATTCTTTGACACATACTATGCTCCCAACAATGCCACCATGGCAATCGTTGGCGATTTCAACAGTGATGAAGCAGCCCGCTTAG
>CALRJJ020000263.1:0-6954 GCA_943367505.1 Flavobacterium psychrophilum
AAATTAGTCTAACAGACAGCTCTTGCTATAGAATATATGACTATGAAAAAGCGCGTTATGTGTGTGTTTGGAACGCGCCCGGAAGCTGTCAAGTTGGCTCCTGTGGTGCATGCTCTTCGCCAATCAAAGAGTTTAGAACCAGTGGTGGCAATCACTGCTCAGCATCGTGAGATGCTCGACCAGATGATGCGCTGGTTTGATGTCAAGGCCGACTACGACCTCGACTTGATGAAGCACGGTCAGACTTTGGCTGAGCTAACAGGTCGGGTGTTGAATGGCGTTGATCAGCTGTTGTCAAAAGATAAGCCTGATCTCCTTTTGGTGCAAGGTGACACTACTACAGTAATGTCGGCTGCCCTCGCTGCTTTTTATCAAAAGGTGCCAGTGGGCCACGTCGAAGTTGGGTTGCGCACCAATGATCGCTATAATCCTTTTCCTGAAGAAATGGCCAGGCGGCAGACTGGCAGGCTCGCCACTTTGCACTTTGCCCCGACAGCCCTAGCTGTAGAGAATCTAAAGAAGGAAGGCATTGTCGACAATGTTTTTATGACTGGCAACACTGTGATTGATGCTCTACTTGACACTGCTGGCCGTTTACAGGCTGATCAAATTGACCCCGCTCTGTATGGCAAGGTTGATTTTGATAAAGCCAAGGTGCTCTTGGTAACGGCCCACAGGCGAGAGAACTGGGGTCAGGGCATGGATGAAATTGCTTTGGCTTTACGGCAAATTGCTGATGAGTTTCCTGATGTACAGGTGCTTTATCCCATCCACAAAAACCCAGTAGTGCGCGAATCGATTGAGCCGGTATTCGCTGGTCACGATCGCTTGCACCTGGTAGAGCCTCTTGATTACGTGCCCTTCGTACATGCCATGCAGCGTTGTCATTTCATTCTTACTGATTCAGGCGGAGTGCAAGAAGAGGCCCCTGCCCTTGGCAAGCCGGTGCTGGTTATGAGGACCAATACTGAGCGTCCTGAGGCGGTGGCGGCCGGAGCTGCCAAGTTGGTCGGTGTCACTAAGGAGACCATTGTGGCTGGCGCCAGAGAGCTTTTATCGAGCAGCGATCTCTACGCCAAAATGTCTCAGGCTGTCAATCCGTTTGGTGATGGCCATGCTGCAGCGCGCATAGTAGAGTCGATTGAGCGGTACTTCGCCAGCTAGCGACAGCATAAAACAATTCTATCTATCATTTAAGTTTGGGCTTAAATAGGCGGTTTGGCGCTATGATTGGCGTTAAGATTTGCAATGAGAATTGCATTAGATTAAGGGTTTATATGGGAGAGAGTGACGTGAGCACCTCAGTTACCGAGCACGATGTTATGCCATTTGGTGAATTTCTCAACGAGGAGCACCAAGCTATCAGAGAAGCGATTCGCGATTACGCCACTCGTGAGATCGCCCCAAAGGCACATGAGGTTGACCAGAACGCTCGTTTTCCAATTGAGAATTTCAAAGAGCTCGGCAAGCTTGGCTATCTTGGTCTCCCCATCAGTGCCGAGTATGGCGGCGCTGGCGCCGACTATCGCTCGTATGTAATCGCTGTAGAAGAAATCGGTCGCGCCTGCGGCTCCACTGGCTTGAGCTATGCTGCTCACATCTCGCTTGGCACAAATCCACTCTATCTCTTTGGCTCCGAAGAGCAAAAGAAGAAGTATCTACCTAAGCTTTGCTCTGGCGAGTACATTGGCTGCTGGGCTTTGACTGAACCAGGTACTGGTTCTGATGCTGCAACTCAGAAAACCACCGCTAAATTGGTGGGCGATCACTATGTTTTAAACGGCACTAAGCAGTTCATCACTAACGCTACTGATGCCGACGTTGCCATCATCATGGCTATGACTGATAAAAGTCAGGGCCGCAAGGGTATTTCTTCCTTTGTTGTAGAAAAAGGCACACCTGGTTTCTTTGTCAGTAAGGTAGAGAAGAAGTTGGGCATGCGTGGCTCCCCCACAGCTAGTTTGACCTTTGAAGATTGCAAAATTCCTAAAGAGAATTTGATTGGTCTGGAAGGTGAAGGCTATAAACAGGCCCTTACAACTCTTGAAGGTGGTCGTCTTTCTATCGGCGCTCTAGCCCTTGGAATCGGTCAAGCTGCTTTTGATGCCGCCTTGAGTTACGCCAAACAGCGTGAAGCTTTTGGTCAGCCCATCGGTAAGTTCCAAATGATTCAGGCTTACTTGGCCGATATGGCTACTCAGCTTAGTGCTGCTCGCTTGATGCTTTATCATGCTGCCTGGATGAAAGATCATCACAAGCGCGTCACTTTGGAAGGCTCACAAGCCAAGCTCTTTGCTTCTGAAGTGGCGTCAAAGGTTTGCAACCTCTGCGTGCAGATTCACGGTGGCTACGGTTATATCGTTGACTTCCCAGCTGAGCGTTTCTTGCGCGATGCTAAGCTTTGCGAAATCGGCGAAGGTACTTCTGAGATTCAACGACTGCTAATTGCTAGACAGTTAGGGCTCTAAGTTCTTTCCGGCAGCCATTCATAGTTTAATTGAGGCCGTCTTTGTCAAAACAGAGACGGCCTCTTCGCAAGTTAACAAATCGATTACATGCGCAGGTGTAAGCTCTCGTTATAAGACCTGCTTGAGCGCTTGCTGGCCTCATTGATTACGCCGAACGACTTTTAGTTGTTCGGCTTTTGCGCTTTCTGTGCGCCACTACTGGCGGTATCAAAGTTAGCGCGGCTAGTGAATGGGTGTGGAGCTGGGAGAAGCTTTTTACGCTTTCTTAGCGCCTTCCTACGTACTATCACCAGGTTATTTGATTGTGCTCGAAAGCTCTAATGGTCAAAGATAACTTTATCTCTCCTCTTACATAAACCTTGGTATTAAATCGCTCGCGCCCTATAACTCTGCACTACAGCTGCTTTTTCTTGTGACTCTGTCACTAGAATTGCTGCGAGCGTATATAAACCATGGTCACTAGTTTCTGGAGAGTTGAACTGTCGCAACATAGAGCAGCTACTCTGAAGATTGAGCTTCCGGGTGCATGAGCTGCTAGGCTTATCTGAAATACTGCGAAGTAATGAAAGGGAATTCCATGACTTCAGTGAACAAACCCAGCGCCGTTAACGTCAATCTTGTTGCTCCTCCCGTGGCCAAGAAGGTGCCCCATGTGGTCAGCCTGCACGGCCAAGATGTGGTCGATGACTACGCCTGGATGCGCAATCTGCCTGTTCAGGACCCCGACCTGATTCCTCACCTTGAAGGCGAGAATGCCCACGCTCTCTCCTACATGGCTGATACCGTCGACCTGCAAGAGACTCTCTACCAGGAGATGCGCTCGCGCATCAAGGAAAGCGATCAGACCGTTCCGGCTCGCCGTGGTCGCTGGTTCTATTACTCTCGCACCGAGGAGGGCAAGCAGTACAGCATCACCTGTCGCCGTGCCGTCAAAGAAGGCAGCCCAGAAGAGATCATCCTCGACGTCAATGTCTTGGCCGAGGGCAGCTCTTTCTTCCAGCTCGGTTCGGTGGCCTTCAGCCCCAGCGGCAACTTTGTCGCTTACACCTACGACAACAAGGGCTTTCGCCAGTACACCCTGGTGGTGAAGAACTTGCGCAGCGGCAAAGTGCTTTCTTCCACTGCCGAGCGCGTCACCTCGGTGGTCTGGGCCAGCGACAACAAGACTCTTTTCTACACCAGCGAAGACGCTGTCACCAAGCGCTCCAACCGTCTCTATCGGCACAAGGTCGGCAACAAGGCGCATGAGCTTGTTTGTGAAGAGCCGGACGAATTCTTTGGTGTGCACGTCTCGAAGACGCGCACTGGAGCCTTTATCTATCTCAACACCTCCAGCCATACCACCGCTTCGTCGGCCTATATTCGAGCCGACAAGCCGCTCTCGAAGTTCAAGCAGATTCTGCCGCAGCAGCACATGGTCACTTACGAGGTCGACGATGACGGCAAGAACTTCTACATTCTCACCAACGAGCAAGCCAAAGACTTCCGCTTGCTCAAGGCGCCCGCTCGCTCGCCGTCCAAGTGGAAGGAAGTGTTGGCCCATCGGCCTGGTATCAAGATCGAGGGTGTGGACGTCTTCGCCGACTACCTGATTGTTTTCGAGACAGACCAGGGTCTCGGCAAGATCCGCATTCAGAAGTTGTCGACTGGTGCGGTTCACTACATCGACTTTCCCGAGCCAGCCTATGCTGTTTCGGGTGCGGCCAATCACGAGTTTGATACTGCGGTCTATCGCTTCAGCTACAACTCGATGGTGACGCCGCCATCGACTTTTGAGTACGATCTCGAGTGCCGCAGCACTACCGTGCTCAAGACTCAAGAGGTGAAGGGATACGAACTCACTGCTTACAAGTGTGAACGCATCTTTGCCACCGCATCTGATGGCACCCTCGTGCCTGTCTCCTTGGTCTACAAGGGTGAGCTCACCGCCAGCCGCAAATGCCATCTCTATGCCTATGGCTCTTATGGCATCACCATCCCCACGGGCTTCAGCAGCGCTCGGGTCAGTCTGCTCGATCGTGGCTATGTCTATGCCATCGCCCATATTCGCGGCGGCGGCGACATGGGCGAAACCTGGCGTGATGACGGCAAGTTGCGCAAGAAGATGAACACGTTTACCGACTTTATCGCCTGCGCTGAGCATCTGATCGCCAAGGGTTACACCAGTCGCGAGCAGTTGAGCATCGAAGGCGGCAGTGCCGGTGGCTTGCTCATGGGGGCCGTGCTCAATCTTCGTCCCGACTTGTTCAAGGCCGCCATCGTCGACGTGCCCTTCGTCGATGTCATCAACACCATGCTCGACGAAACTCTGCCACTGACTGTGGCCGAATTCGAAGAGTGGGGCAACCCGAAGGTCGAGGAGGACTATAACTATATGCGCCTCTACTCGCCCTACGAGAACATTCAGGCGGCGCATTATCCGGCTATGCTTGTGCAGTCGGCTTTCTACGATAGTCAGGTGCCTTACTGGGAGCCTTCGAAGTACACAGCCAAGCTGCGGGCCATGAAGCTTGATAGCAATCCGCTGATTTACAAGATATCGCTTGAGGCTGCGGGACACGGCGGTAAATCGGGGCGTTTCGATGCCTTGAAAGACGTGGCCTTCGAGTATGCCTTCTTGCTTAAGCAGCAGGGCATAATGCTTTGAGCGAAGAAGCCTGAATGGCTCAGGCTTCTTGTTGTTTCAATCATCAGGGGCTGAGCGCTTAGCTTCGCTCTGGTGTCACCGGCGGTGCTTGGATTCCTGCGGGGATTTAGGCACCGTTTTTTCTTTGCCAAGTTTTTTACTCAACCCAAACAGAAGAAGTGGATCAAACCCAATGAAGACAATCCTGGGAATCTTTGGCGCTGTCATCGGCACCGTTGCCCTGCTCGCCCTCGTCAATCTCGTCTGCTATGGTGCTGAAGCTAACTATGTCGGCATCATCCCGATCTCGGCCATTCTCGGCTTTCTCAACGGCGGGTATATCGCCGTGGCCACGCCAAGCAAGTCTTTTGGGGACGGCGTGCGCGGGCATTTCGTTCTCGGTGCTACGGGCATGGCGATTATTTTCACAGTGATCATGACCATGCTCTGCCTCACTTTTGGCATGGTCTTCAGCATGCCGTCGCTGACCGAGCTTGTCACCAAGCTTGTTCTGATGAGTGCAATTGGCGGCATCAATGGTCTCTGCTACCGGGCTTTTGCCTCTTTGCGCTGATTTTAGACAGTTAAGGAACAGGGCCTCTAATGGCCCTGTTCCTTTGATTGTGCCTTGTTCTTTCAGCTTTCTTGTCCGACTCCTTTTTTTGCGATTTTGTTTTTACTATAGCAAATAGTGTTTTCTTTCGTTTCTGCTCGTAATTTATCTGTTAGTTTGAGACACATAGGTCTTGAATGGGTAAGATAATGTAACCGTTCTAGTACATGGATAAGCTTGTCAAATGCCGATTTTGATGTTGGGTGAGGTTGTCACAGAGTTAAAGCTGACTTCTGCTGCTGAGGTCGACCGCGCTTTGCGTTTTGCTAAAGAGACCGGCAGTCCGCTTGGTCAAGCTCTGGTGGCTCAAGAAATCATTTCACCAGTCGTTCTTAAGGCCTGTGTTCAAGCTCAATGGATGCTGAGCGATCAGCTCCTCACGGTGGATGAGTGTCAAGCAGTAGTTGCCCTTGTGCAGCGTCGCAAATGGACTTTCAATGACGCCTTGTTGACCCTTGGTTTTTACTGCGAAGATAGCAAGGGCATTCGCCTTGGTGAGTTGCTTAAAGGGGCTGGTCTACTTTCACCTGAGCTAGTAGACAAGGCTTTAGCGCGCGCTAACTCAGCTTGTCTTCCCCTTGGTAAAGCGATTGTTTCTTTCGATTTTTTGGAACAAGCAACCGTTGATAAAGTGCTCGAAATTCAGAAGCGTTTGAGGCAAGGCGAAATTGTTTTGGCTGACGCTTTGCAAGAAGCGAGCAAGCTGAGAGTCAGTTCGCAGGCACTAAGTAAAACCAGTCGCATTCTCTCTCGTCTTTTGATTGACGCTGAGTTAGTTAACGTTGAAGATGTTCAGACCTATCACACTGCCGCTGTAACAAGCGGTCGCGGTCTGGCTGATATGCTTTATCTCTATTCTAATTTGCCTCCACAAAAGCTGTTTGTGGTCTCAAGTATTGCTAGAAGAATTGAGTCGGGTACGCTCAGTTATCGAGACGGTATGAAATTGATAATGCAGCACAAACTGCGTTGCGAGAATAGCTCTCAGGCTAGCTTGTCCCAGGCCGGTAAAATTTCCTTTTACGTCTATTTGCGCATGCTCGACTATCTCAATGCTGATATAGCGCAAGAGCTAATTAGCTACATGAGTGCTAATAGAGAAGTGATTGAGAGTTTGTTGTCAGAGCATGAGAAGACCCTAGATAAACCCCTCAGTGCTGAGTCTCTGAAATCATGGAAGGCCAAAATCAGATTTTGTATTGAAAGCGATAGCTTGCTTCGAAGCTGCTTGTTGCAAGCTTTTCCAG
>CALRJJ020000264.1:0-6945 GCA_943367505.1 Flavobacterium psychrophilum
AAGTACTAGAAGTGCCGTAAGAAATGCCAAAGGGGTAGGCGAGGGTAAGGTCAAGCGCCTCAAAGCTGAGGGTAATTGACTTTGATTTTGTATTTGCTGCTGATTTCACAGACTTTCCTTATTAGTGAATGGATGGAGTAAGGGAAAAATCTTCAATTGCTTGCCAGAGAATATCGGCAGAGAATCTTACCGGGTCTGTCGTTGGCAGTTTGGTCTGTGCCCCAACTTCGGTTATGGCAGCTTGAGCCTCAGATTCGCTCAGATCACTGGTATTTAGCGCTACGCCAATAACTTTACTTGGTCGCATATAGGCTGCCATTGACTCGTAGGTAGCTATTAATCTGTTCAAATCTGAAATAGCAAAGTTTGTGCCTTTGATATTGGTGCGACTTGGTCGATGGCAAAAAATCATGGCCTGAGGGCAAGAGCCGTGCACCAGAGCCATGGTTACTCCTGAAAAACCTGGATGGGCCAATGAACCTTGGCCTTCGACCAAAACCACAGGGGCCTCTTGAACTGCTTCTAATACCATCATCTCTGTAGCACCGGCCATAAAGTCGCCGATTACTCGGTCAATAGCTATGCCGCGACCGCAGATCATAATTCCGGTTTGGCCCGTGGCAACAAATGCAGCTTCTTTGCCTTTTTTATTGGCAGATCGTTGAATTTCCAGGGCCACGGTCATCTTGCCTACCGAGCAATCGCTGCCGATGGTCAGCACCACAAGGCTGTCTTTACCTTTGTATTTGCCGTTTTCTAGTACTCGGCCTGCAGCCACCGGTAGGTTTTCAGGCGGTTTGCGCACGTCGAAGAGACGTTTGCCGTGTTTTTTTGCTGCGGCAACAATATTGGCATCGTCTTCAAGGAAGTCATGAAGACCGTTGATGACATCTAAGCCTCCGGCTAATGCCTTGACGATGTCTTGCCGCCAGTGGTCGGGCATAGCGCCGCCATTCCAGGCTGTGCCTAAGAGTAGAGCGTCTGCCCCTAATGCTAAGGCTTCTTCTACGCTGCCAACAATTGGTGCTTCGGCATCGATTCCTGTAACAGACTTAATTGACTTGCCAACTTGACTTTGGTCAATTACGCAGGTTATCGGATTTTTGCCATAACGTAGCACCCCTTCGGCGGTTTTAGAGCTGCCTTTGCCGAATTCTCCAGGGGCGTATAGTGCCAAGCGTGCGGTTTCTTCGATATACATAAGTTTTTTAGTTTTGTGTTTTTAAGTTTGCGGTTTTTAAGATCGGCGAGTAATTCGCATTATTGCCCGCCAAAGGCATTAGAATTATAAGGCTCGCGTTTAAAATTAGAGTTAGTGATTTATACCGCTTGGCATTTGTCAAGATAGTTGGGAGACCTTTTCTGGGATGGCTATTGACGATAACGACGCCCTGACCCCTCCACCAGAGGAGTCACCAAAAGAAAAAGAAGATCGCCAGTCTAAGGCGAAGGCTTTTTACCGGGCTATGTATGCAGGCGGTGACACTCCGGACCCTGAAACTTTTGGCCTAGACTTGGGTAAAGCTCCGGCTGGCCAAAATGATAAAGGTCATCAACTGGCAATCAACAATCTTGAGAACGCCTTGCGCGATGCTGAAGGTAAGGCCAGCGAATGGGAAAATTCATACAAGCGCTTGGCTGCCGACTTCGAGAACTATCGCAAACGCATTGACCGTGAGCGGGAGGAATTCCAAGCGGTAGGTATGCAAAAGGCTCTAGAAGCGATTTTGCCAGCTTTAGATGACCTAGATATGGCCCAGTCAAAATTGACTGAGAAGACTGAGCCAAAAGTGATGTTGGACAGCTTAAAAATGGTCTGCAACCGCTTCGGTCGTTGCTTAGAGCAAGTTGGTATTAAGCAAATGCAGCCGATTGGCGAACCGTTTGACCCGATGTACCACGAACCAGTGCAAGAAGTGCCTACTAATGATGTGCCCGATGGTTGTGTCGCTCATCAGCTGCGCAATGGATATATGTTCCGCGATAAAGTGCTAAGACCGGCTTTAGTTAACGTCGCTGTGGCACTTACCGGTGAAGCGGCTGAAGCTTATGAGCAGGCGCAGGCCCAAAAAGTTGCTGCTAGTGCTGAAGTTATTGATATTACTCCAGTGGCAGCCCCAGCTGCAGTTGAAGTAAAGGCCGAAGAGGTTATGGTTCCATCTTCTGGTACAGAGACTTCAGAGAGTCTTGATTCAATTGGCAATGAGAGAAGCACTCAAGACATTCCTTTTGAAGAAATAAAGGCTGCTTACGAAGCTTCCCTTTCTGCTAATGATGCTTCCAGCCACGCTGGCAGTGAGTCTAGTAAGGATGACCAGGTTGCTGAGAGTGCCGGTACAAGTGCAGGTCCAGGTAAGGTCTACGACCTTACTGACGTTGAAGAGTAATAGGCCCTTATTGTATGAATTTGGATTCTAGACTCTGATGAGTGATGACAAAATAATCGGCATTGACTTGGGCACCACGTATTCGTGCGTGGCGGTGATGGAAGTCGGAAAGCCGGTCATCATAGAGAATTCAGAGGGTGCTCGCACTACACCGTCTGTGGTGGCGTTCACCAAGGGTGGCGATAGGCTTGTGGGCCAGTTAGCTAAACGACAAGCTGTCACCAATCCTACGCGCACTGTGCAGTCGATTAAACGTGAGATGGGTAGTAATTATCGCGTTCAGGTCGACGGTGTTTCGCATAGCCCTGAACAGATTTCAGCCATGGTTCTGCAAAAAATCAAGGCCGATGCTGAAGCTTACTTGGGTGAGAAAGTTACAAGAGCCGTAATTACTGTTCCAGCCTATTTTAATGATGCTCAGAGACAAGCTACGCGGGACGCCGGACAAATAGCCGGTCTTGAAGTCATGCGCATTATCAATGAGCCCACTGCCAGTGCTTTGGCGTACGGCCTTAACAAGCTTAGTGAACATGCCGTTGTCTTGGTCTTCGATCTTGGTGGTGGCACTTTCGATGTCAGCATTCTTGAGATCACTGATGGTGTCTTTGAAGTGCAGGCAACCAGCGGCAATAACCGACTTGGTGGTGATGACTTCGACCAGGCGATCATCGATTATTTAGTAGACGAGTTTAAGCGTGAAACCGGGCTTGATATTGCCGGCGATTTAATGGCAGTGCAACGGCTCAAAGAGACTGCTGAGAAGACCAAAATAGAATTATCCACAGCTCTTGTGTCGGAAGTACATTTGCCCTTCTTAACCGCTGATCAAAGTGGGCCGAAGCATTTAGAGACAACCATTACTAGAGCTAAGTTTAACGAAATTACAGCAGGCCTTGTCGAAGCTACTATTGGTCCCTTGCAACAAGCTCTAGAAGATTCTGGCTTGAGCCCGCAAGATATTGAACACATAATTTTGGTTGGTGGCTCAACGCGCATTCCAGCCGTGCAAGATATGATTCGTCGTTTCTTCCAGAAGGAACCTTCTAAATCTGTTAATCCAGATGAGGCCGTTGCCCTTGGTGCAGCTATTCAAGCTTCAATCTTGGCTGGTGATTTGCAAGATGTACTGTTGCTTGATGTCATTCCTTTATCGCTGGGAATTGAGACAGCCGGTGGATTGTTCACCCGCATAATAGAGCGCAACACAACTATTCCTACCAGTCGCACCATGACTTTTACTACCACCGAAGATGCCCAGACTTCAGTCGAGGTGCATGCTTTACAGGGTGAGCGCGAATTGGCTGCTGACAACAAGTCGTTAGCTAAATTCCATCTCACAGGCATTCCCGGTGCTCCACGGGGAGTACCGAAAATTGAAGTTACTTTCGATATTGATGCTGATGGCATTGTTCATTGCTCGGCCCGCGACCATGGTTCGGGTATCAAGCACTCAGTCACCATTCAACGTACTACTGGTTTGAGCCCTGGTGAAGTTGAGCATCTTCAGCGAGAAGCTGAGGAATTTGCTGATCAAGATAAATTGGTGCGGGAGCGCATTTCTACTCGCGTACAAGCTGAGTCTATGTGTGCCGAGGCTGAAAGGACTGTAACAAAATACGGCGACCGAGTCGATAAAGTGCATGTCGATAAGGTGATGAAGGCTGTAGAGCTAGTTAAGGAAGCCCTTGTTCAGGACAATGCTGCTGAATTGAAGCAGTTAGTTGCCGGTCTTGATGTATCGCTGCTTGATTTGGGTCGCGTTATTCACTCTGGCAATCGTCAATCGCAGCCCCGTAAAGAAGAGCGTCAGGCGACAGCGCCGAATGCTGGTAAAAAGAAGCCAAACTATGTCGAAGATCGTCCCATTGAGCTAGGTGAGGTTGGACGTCCTAGTCAACAGGTATCAAGCTCATTGATCGATAAAGATTCACTGCTCGACCATGATTTAGCATTAGATCAAGATTCTCGAGATTCTTCTGCGCAAATTGTGAATAGTGAAGGATTGGATTAAGGCAAAGAAAAATTTTGCGACAGACCTTCTATTTTGACCTTTAATTAGAAGAGCTGTAAAAAAGTGAATGGATAAACCAAAGGTGCTCGCTTGGAAACTATGGCAAAACGTGATTATTATGAAGTTCTAGGTCTAGCCCGCGGGGCTTCAGCCGATGAGATCAAGAAGTCTTTTCGCAACCGCGCCAGACAACTTCACCCAGACAACAAAGAAAGTGGCGACGAAGCAGCATTTAAAGAGCTTGCTGAAGCCTATGAAGTACTTTCAGATGAGCAAAAGAAATCTTCTTACGATCGCTATGGCCACGAAGGTGTGAAGGGTTCGACCCGCGATTTCGATAACGTCGATTTCAGTTCCTTCCAGGGCTTTGGCATGGAAGACATTATCGATGCACTCTTCGGCGGCGGCATGCGAGGTGGATTTTCTGGTGGAGGCGGCGGCAGTCGCTCAGGACCACGTCAGGGTGCTCACTTGCGCTATGACCTTGAATTAGAGTTTCTTGATTCTGTTTTTGGTTTAGAGAAGAAGATTACTGTCAAACGACTAGAAGATTGCACTACCTGCGAAGGTAGCGGAGCCGCTCCTGGTAGCAACCTTTCTACTTGCAATACTTGCCAGGGCCAAGGTCAAGTCAAACAGTTGGTTAACATGCTGTTTATGCAGAGTTACCAGATTATTGCTTGTCCAGATTGTGCTGGCTCAGGTAAGAAAATTGAGAAGCCTTGCAAAGATTGTAAGGGTGCTGGTCAAACGAGAAAGTCGCGTGAATTCGAAGTCAAAGTTCCAGCTGGTGTTAAAGATGGCGATCGCCTTAAGCTCCAGGGAGCTGGTGACAAAGGCCCTCGCGGTGGTGCCTTTGGAGACTTGTTTGTTGTATTGAATGTCAAAGACCATCCTGAGTTCGTCCGAGATGGCTTTACCATTCACGTTAAGCAACCAATCAGCTTCTCTATGGCTGCCCTCGGTGCCGAAATTTTGGTGCCGACAGTGGAAGGGGCGAAGGTTTTGAAAGTGCCTGCTGGTACTCAATCTTCAAGCCAATTGGTGATGAGAGATTTGGGTGTGCCGCATCTAAATAACCCATCGAGGCGTGGTGATCATGTGGTGCACGTGGTTGTTGAAACCCCAACCAAGCTGAGCGGCGAAGAGCGTAAATTGCTTGAGCAGCTAGCTGAAATTCGCCATGAGAAATTAAAAGTGAGTGCTCCTGTACCTGATAAGTCAGATGCTGCCACTGATAAAGATTCTGCCTCCGGAACTGATCACAAAGCCGATAATAAGAATTCACAGAGCGGCAGCAATAGTAAGAAGAAAAAATCACACGAGAAAGATCCTGAACCAGCTGAAGCTGAAGATAAAGGAATCTTCGATAAGATTGTCGACGTTTTTAGGCCTAAAGAGTAATTCTTGCAAGCTTTCTACCCTAGCACTACAAATGATTGCTTTGAGCCCAGGCTGGCAAAGTCTTCCTTTGTATTGAGGAGGTTTCTTGCTGTCGCCCTTTTGCTTGTGGCATTCACTCAAGCGCTGCCCGCCTATGCTACGCGACAAAGTCCTGAACTCGTTTTAGCCCTTAAGAGTATCTTTCCTGAATGTCGCATGCGCCTTGATGGTGCCTTGGAGACAAAAGAAGGGGATCTGTACTTGCCGGTGATGCCACCACAAGTGCTCAAAAAACCACAAGTGAAACTACTTGAAGTTTACCCCTTGCAGCAGTCCGTCAAAGTTAAGCCGCAGGTGCTTTTCTTTGATAATGGGGTGACTTTTATTCGGGTAATTGTCAGCGGTAAGAGCAGAACTTTTCTACCCCTTGCTTCCCTTAGCGAGAAGGCGCGAAAGACAGTTTTAGCCGGACACCTTGTCGAAGACTTGATTGTGCCTGAAGGTTTTATTTTGCCAACTACATTTAAGACTGTTGTTGGTCAGACTGCTGTGCCTCTGGGGGAGCCGGCAAAAGAGATCGCTAGCGCTAGTGGGCCTCTAGTGAAGCCCAGTGACTCCCAAGCGAAGTCTTCTAGACAAGGTATTTTTCTGACATCCCGCAATTCAGGAAATATCACTCTAGTTGATCAAGCGACCTGGAAGAAAATAAGCGATTTCCCCACAGAAGGAACACCGGCCGGCATGGCCTACGTTTCTGGACGACTCTATATTGCTGATATGAGCAAGAATCGTATTCTTATTCTCGATACTAAGGCTAAACAGTTCGTTGGCCAGATCGATTTGCTACCTAAGTCTGCACCAAAATCGGTGGTTGCCCTTGCTAACGGCAAACTACTTTATGTATCAGAGAGCGGAACTGCTGATGTTGCTGTGGTGGAAGTTGATACCAGTAAGGTCTTACTGCGCACAAAAGTTCCGCCGGGCCCTGGCCGCATGGCGATGACGCCCAATGGCAACACCGTGTTGGTGCTCAATACCATTACTGGTCAGGTGACTTTTATATCGACATTGAATCAAAGAGTTTTGGGCAGCATTGTTGTTGGTGCCAATCCAACTGCAGTTGTGGTTTCGCCCGATGGCAAAACTGCTTATGTATCATGCCGT
>CALRJJ020000265.1:0-6944 GCA_943367505.1 Flavobacterium psychrophilum
AGCCCGACGAAAAGAACATGAGGCCATGTGGCAGGCAGCTGGGGGATATGCAGCGGTCTATCCTATCTACAGCGGCAATGGCATAGCCGTCACTACCGATGGTGTTGGCACAAAATTACTAGTGGCCCACAAACTGAAGAAATTTGACACCATCGGCATAGATTTAGTGGCCATGTGTGCCAATGACCTGATTTGTGTTGGTGCCACACCAAATATTTTTCTTGATTATTTTGCCGTTGGCAAACTAGACGACAGTGCCGATAACATCATGGCAGGAATAGTGGCCGGCTGTGACCAAACCGGAATGCTCTTGGTGGGCGGCGAAACCGCTGAAATGCCGGGAGTCTACGAACATGGTCACTTCGACTTAGCGGGCTTCGCCGTCGGTCAAGTACGCAAAGAAGACTTGCTTACTGGAGCCGAGATTGCCCCAGGGCAGACACTAATTGGCGTGGCCTCCAGTGGCATTCACTCAAACGGCCTGTCACTGGCAAGAAAGGTACTGCCAGATAATGATGAGACTTACCACGCTCTATTAACGCCGACTTTGCTCTACGTCAAAGCCGTGATGGAAGTTCTAGAAAAACACCGCAGCCACGTCAAAGGCATAGCCCACATTACCGGCGGCGGCTGGACTAACTTATTTAGACTAAACGGCAATGTTGGTTTCGAAATCGACAATGTACTAGCGGTGCCAGCCGTACTCAAAGCCATTGGCGAACATGTCAACGAAGAAGAGATGTACAAGACCTTCAACATGGGCATGGGTCTTGCTTTGATTGTTGACGATAAAGACGGCAGTCCAGAGGCAATTATTGAAATATTTGAAAAGCATAAAATGAAAGCGCAAGCAGTAGGACACGTTACAGAACGTGCCAAGACACTTACCATTTCGAATCTAAACAATTCGAATTTAACACTCAAGGGCTAAGCAAGGAAATTAACGACCAATGAAAACTGTACTAGTCAGCGTCACCGACAAAACCGGCCTCGACAACTTCCTCACCCGCCTCGAGCGCTTCGATACTTTGCGCTTAATCGGCACCACTAGCACTGCCAAATATCTCGAAGAGAAAGGCTTCAAGTGCACCAAAGTGGAAGAGTTGACAGGCTTCCCTGAAATTCTCTCGGGCCGCGTCAAGACTCTTCATCCAAAAGTATTTGCTGGCATTCTCGCTAGACCAATTACCGAAGACCGCAGCTGCTTGGCTGAAATGGAAATTTCTGAGATCGACTTGGTGGTGGTAAACCTCTATGCCTTTGAAGAGGCACTGAAGAAGAACCTGGCCGAGCAACCAATGGTTGAACAAATCGATGTCGGTGGTGTGGCACTGCTCAGAGCTGCCGCCAAGAACTTTGAGCGTGTAGCAGTTATAAATGAGCCGAGCCAATACGACAGTGTCATTGCGGCTATGGACGCCAACAAAGGCGAGATTCCACTGGCCTTCCGCCGCAAATTGGCTTATCAGGCTTTCGCCCGCACAGCTAGCTACGACCAGAGCATCTCCAGCTACCTCGGTGGTCTAGTGCAAGACCATGCAACCGCAGAGACAACCTATGACAGTACAACTAAAGAAGCTGCTGCGCCCAACTTTGCGGACAAGCTAACTATCAGCCTGAAGCGCCAAGAAACATTGCGCTACGGTGAGAACCCACACCAAGCAGCAGCTTGGTATCAGCTGGAAAGCCCGATTTCAGTACCAGGTTTAAGCCCAGAACTTCCCGCATTTCCGCCTTTTGAGCAATTGCAAGGCAAAGAAATGTCTTCTAATAACATCACCGACACTTACGCTCTGGTCAAAATCTTGCGCGAATTAGTGGCACCAGCGGTGGTTGTGATCAAACACAATAATCCCTGCGGCGTAGCTCAAGCTAAAACCCTGGCTGACGCTTATGAACTAGCCTACGAATGCGATCCAATGTCAGCATTTGGCGGAGTCTATGGCTTCACCGGCAAAGTCGATGCCGCCCTAGCGGAACGCATCACCCGCAACTTTGTCGAAATCGTTCTTGCTCCTGAATTTGATGATGCTGCTCTTGAAGTATTCAAGAAAAAGAAAAATGTCCGTGTTCTCAAAAGCACAGTTGATACAAAACTGGCCAAACAACGTGACTACAAGCTGAAGCATCTATCTGATTATGGCTTCCTCTTAGAAGTGGATCAAGACGCCCCAGTTGAAGCCAGCACCTTCACTTGCGTGACCGAGAAGAAGCCAGACCCAGCTCTGCAAAAAGACATTGCCTTTACGTGGTCAGTAGTTAAACACCTCACATCCAATGCCATCTTTGTAGCAAAAGACGGCCTCTCACTAGGCTTTGGCATCGGCCAAACCAGCCGCATCGCCAGCACAGGAATTGCCCTGCGCCAAGCCGGAGAGAAATCAAAGGGTGCGGTTATGGCTAGCGAAGCCTTCTTGCCAGCCACAGACAATATTGAAGCGGCAGCTGAAGCAGGGATTGCAGTAATCATTCAGCCTGGTGGCAGCATCAAAGACGCCGACGTCATTGCCGCTTGCAACAAAGCTGGAATAGCAATGGTCTTCACCGGTCAACGCTGCTTCAAGCACTAAGTGAAGCACTGGCACTAGGATAAGACCTAGAGCTAAGCAAAGAAACTAATTAGAGATAGTTGGAGACTGATGAAATGAAAACTGGAAGTAGCAAGAAATATTGTTCAATACTAGCGGCACTAGCCCTTGCTACTTCCAATTTTTTCATTGCGGCTGCTGAAGCCAAGCACAACAGCGAAAATTCTAAGAGTACAAATAATTCAAATAGTTCAAATAGTACGCACAGTTCAAAGAGTTCTAAGAGTTTGACCGACGACATTGAAAAACTAGAAAACGTTAGCTACATACCCGGGCAACCTAACGCAAACGATCACGCCCATCAGTTCTCTCTGTACACCCCAAAAGCCAAAGCTGAAAAGAGTTTCCCTCTTATAATCTACGTTCATGGCGGCGGCTGGACCGGAAGACCAACCACTATTCCCCGCTGGGTTCCTGACTTTGTCAGAAAAGGCTATGGCGTAGCAATCGTTTATTATCGCCTGGCCCAAGAAGGCATTTTTTCTTCGCAAATAGAAGACCTCAACACCGCCCTGCGCTACTTCAAAGGCAATGCCGATAAACTACATATTGATGCCAATCACATTGGTCTCTGGGGCCACTCTGCCGGTGGTCATTTAGTAGCTCTTATGGGTGCCTCAGCCAATAGCCCAGCTCTCGATATTGGCGGTGACAAATCAATATCGCGCGACGTGCAGGCGGTCTGTGATTTTTCAGGACCAGCTAATTTGTATGACCTGGGCACAAAGAAATATCCCCAAATGGAATGGGACACAGTTAGCCCCACTTCTTCACTATCACTTCTTCTCGGCGGCACCGCTGCCAGTCAAAAGGCTCGCGCTCTAGAAGCTAGCCCTGACACTTATGTCTCGCCTGGAGACCCGCCCTTTTTAGTTATGCACGGCGAAAATGACAAAGTGGTGCCAATCGAACAAAGTGACGACTTAGTGGCAGCCTTGCAAAAAGCTGGAGTGGACACTACTTACATTCGCCTGCCCCATCAAGGTCACGACATAGAGCACGGCAAGAACATCGAAACCGCTCGCAAATTCTTCGATAAGCATCTGAAATAAGCAATTTAAAGACGATCAGTACTTGAAAATTTATTTTCAAGCCTCTCATGATTCAAACATCTGGATTCTGGTTTCAAGAATCTAGTTTCCTTTCCTGACTCATTTTTACTAGGAAAATGAGTCAAGAACTGAACTTTGTAAAAGGACTACAAACTAGTTTTAAGTCCTAAGGCTAAGACCTAGTTTTCTGCTTTTCCAAAACTGACGCCCTAAAATGACTTGATTGCGCTCAAGAGTTCTTTGATGCGCGTGAGATCAATTGCAGGTCCATTCCTGTGCAGAAAACTATCTTTTTGCACCCATAGATAAATGTATCTTCCTGTTTTGGAACTTTGAGAGAGGGCACCAAAACCGTTATTGACGGTCGGATCCGGGCCAAGCATATCGGTGTGGCCAATACTGTAACACATGATTTCGTTGGCGAACTTCAGCTGGCCTGACACCTTCGAGGTCAATTGCCCTTTATTGGCTGCAGCCAAGCCTACCTTGAGGGCCGCAACTCTGTCTTCATCAGTACTGTCGGCAAAATTTTCGGCTTGCTCTTTCGAAGGGTCACCTGTAGATGAAAACGTATAAAGATTTTGTTGGTCCTGATCTGTAATCTGCACTATTGGAAATCCACCTACTTCGTAAGCGGCAGTGTAGGCGAAGCCCTTAGGTAAGGGGTCGGCAAGAGTCATAAAATTAGCGGCGACGGTTTTGATATGAGCAGGACTAGTTACTGACTGAAAAATGAGCACGGCTGTTACAATCAGGGCCACTAAACCGAAGACTGCGAAAGCTCCGAAACAGATAATGACTTTAATTATGGTCTTCGACTTATTGCTCTGTTCCAAGATTGAGCCTCACATTTTTGACTTAGACGTGCGTAGGCAAGCCTGGCAAGTTCACTATATCACTGGCCATGGCAGATGTTTTGTCCGTTTCAAAACTGTCAGATTTTTTGAAGAAAAAATGAAAGTTTTGGAAATTGCTATAAGAGCTCCGCGCTAATAAAAGCGAGCAATCTTGCCGTCGTCACGCAGTTCCATTACCACCGAGGCTGGCTTCTTCGGCAAGCCTGGCATGGTCATAATTTCGCCTGTGATAGCAACGACAAATCCGGCCCCAGCAGACAAGCGCAGTTGTCGAATATTGAGCTTGAAACCTGATGGCGCCCCAAGCAAAGTGGGGTCATCGCTAAATGAATATTGCGTTTTAGCGACACAGACAGGCAAATTGCCGTAGCCATTTTTATCAAGCCACTTCAGCTCTTTCAAAGCTTCATTGGAATACTCAACACTGGCAGCGCCATAAATAGCTGAAGCTACAGTAGCCAACTTCTCTTTGATTGGTGCATCGAGTTTATAGAGTGGGGCAAACTTACTAGGTTTAGCAGTCTGGGCCATGACCAAATCAGCTAGCTCAAGGGCGCCTTCAGCACCTTTGGCCCAAACATCGGCAGTAATAGCGTCAATTCCCTTGGTTTTGCAGAGTGCGAGTAAATGAGCTAACTCTTCTTCGCTATCCCCAGCAAATTTATTGACGCAAACAATGGCTGGCACACCAAACTTCTGCACATTGGCCACATGACGCTCTAAATTGCAGAGGCCGCGCTCAATGGCTGCTAAGTCATGCTTAGACAAATCTGCTTCGGCAACGCCACCATGCAACTTGAGGGCTTTTACAGTAGCGACCAGCACCACTGCATCTGGTGCCAGCTCAGTGCGCAAATTAGCGACGATGTCACAGAATTTCTCTAAGCCTAAATCAGCACCGAAGCCAGCTTCAGTCACTACATAATCGCTTGTATAAAGAGCCAGCAAGCCAGACAGAACACTAGAAGTGCCATGGGCAATATTGGCAAATGGTCCACCATGAACAAAAGCTGGAGTGCCATCAAGAGTTTGCACCAGGTTAGGCTTAATGGCATCTTTCAATATAATGGCCATGGCAGAAGCAGCATCGACTTGCTTGGCTGTCACAGGTGCAGCCGCAGTCGATTTAGCCACGACGATATTACCGAGGCGCTCTCGCAAGTTTGCCATTGAATCAGCCAGACAAAGTGTGGCCATTACTTCAGAGGCTGCCGTAATATCAAAACCAGTCTCGCGCACAATACCATTGGCTTTGCCGCCCAGGCCTTGCACCAGATTGCGCAGACTACGATCGTTCATGTCCATCGCTCTTCTAAAGCTAATGGCGCGCTGGTCGATAGAGAGGGCATTGCCGAAGTGAATGTGATTATCAATCAAAGCAGCAAGTAGATTATTGGCCGCACCAATGGCATGCAAGTCGCCATTGAAATGCAAATTGATATCATCCATAGGCATTAGCTGCGAATATCCGCCGCCGGTGCCTCCACCTTTTTGACCAAAGACCGGCCCCATAGATGGTTCGCGCAAGGCTACAGAGACTTTGAATCCACCTTTAAGGCCACGACCCTTGCCACGTTTGCGCAGAGCCTGAGCGAGACCAACTGATGTGGTGGTCTTACCTTCGCCAGCCTTGGTTGGGGTAATCGCCGACACCAATATCAACTTTCCTCTGACTTTATTCTTGTCAGACAAGATGCGCTCAATAGTCTCATAGGCAATCTTGGCCTTATATTTGCCATAAGACTCAATATCATCAGCACTAAAGCCAAGCTCAGCAGCCACCTCGACTATTGGTCTAAGGGTGGCATTGTTGGCTAAATCAATATCTGATGGTTGAGGGCTGCTTGAAGTGGTCGAAGAAGTAGAGGTGGTAGCTGTTTCCAATTTTAAAATTCCAATTGCCGATATAAAAGTAAGAGGCTAACTCCTGATTAGTCTTAACAGGGTTAGCCTCTAAATCATTGCCAAATACTACTACTTATTTATTCGGCTCGCTATTTCTTGGTTGTCTCGAGTTCTTGAGTTCGCGCTATTTCTTTAGTTCTCGCTATTTCTTTAGTTCTCGCTATTTCTTTAGTTCTCTAACGAGGCGCATGAGGTAGAAGGCGAAATTGACGTAATCAAGAACAATGTTGAGGGCGATATTGGTTGCCTCGGGCCAACTGTTGTCGGTCGACCGGGCTAAGCGGCAGAAGTCCACCAAGAAGAACCCGGTAAAGACCACCAGACCACCCACCGCATAGACAATATTGACGCCAGCGGAGAAATGAATGAAGAACTGGCTGAGACCAACAAGTATCAAACCAAAGAGAGCAAACATAAGAAAGCGCTGCATCGGTCTGAAATCAACGCCTGAAAAAGCACCGATAGAACCAACCACGGCCATAGCACCCGCGGTACCAGCGAGGCAGACGGCGACCGTATTGGCACCAATGGTCTCAATATAG